>CBRAFF010000119.1:0-5798 GCA_967755155.1 uncultured bacterium | reverse complement strand
ACGATCCAGACCAGCGCCGGGACCTGGGGGAACCAGTGCTGCACGTAGGTGGCGGAGGCCAGCAGCTCGGCGCCGATAGCCACCACCATGGCGTACCAGTATCCGTAGCGAGCGACGAATCCGGCCCAGCGGTTGAGGTAGAGGTCGGCGTAGACGCCGAAGGAGCCGGCGGCGGGATGGGCGCTGGCCAGTTCGCCCATGGCCATGGCCACGGTCCAGCTGACGGCGCCGCCCAAGAGAAAGCTCAGGACCACCGCGGGGCCGGCGATGTGCAGGGCTTCCGCCGAGCCCAGGAGCAGCCCGGTGCCGATGGAGCCGCCCACGGCCAGCATGGCGATCTTGCCGGCGCTGAGTTGCTTGTGGAGTCCCGCTTCAAGGTCGGCGGGGGGGATGGAGGCCGGGGGCGCGTCGGGCATCGGGGCAGAGTAGCAGGGATGAGTGGCGAGTGGCGAGGGCGACATCAAGCAGGTCCCTCCGCTCGCGCTCCGTCCGGCCGTCCCGCCGGGACGGCCTCCGTCGCGCTCGGTCGGGACGACAATCCGAAAGAGGGCGCATACCCACCGCTTACGCGGTGGGCTCACACAAATGCCGCCCGCCTGCGGCGGGCTGAGCGAGGGTGCTCCGCTGGGCTGAGCGAGGGTGCGCTGCCGTTGCCGCAACCGCTTCCAGCGCATACAATTGCGGGTTTGCCGCCCGCGACTGCGGGCTCCCTTCATGGCCGACGTCTCCAAACGCCTCGAAAAGGCCGCAAAGTACCTGGAAAAGGGCAAGACGGAGTCTGCCCTGGAAGAGTACCTGTCGATCCTCGAGGACGAGCCCAACAACGACAACGTGCGGCAGACGGCGGCCGAGTTGTGCGCCTCGCTGGGGCGGTCGAAAGAAGCGGCCGAGCTGCTGGGGCTGCTGTTCGACCGGCAGGCGGGGATCGGTGACGGCGCCAAGGCCAACATCACCTACAAGAAGCTGCTCAAAGTGGGCACGCCCACCGTAGACCAGACCTTCCGCTACGCCCAGTTCATCGAGAAGTCCAACAAGAAGGATGCGCTGGAGGCGTATGCGACGGCGCTCGCCGGCTTTACCGCTTCGGGGAACAAGAAGGAAGCGCTGGCCGCGCTCAAGCGCATGGTCGGGCTCGATGCCACGCTGGAGAACCTGAAGAAGCAGGGCGAACTGGCGGAGGAGATGGGCGAGAGCAAGACGGCGGCCGCGGCCTTCCTGCAGGTGGGCGACCTGGAAGCCAAGGCCGGCAACAAGGGCGGCGCCTGGTACGAACGCGCTTACAGACTCGACGCCTCGAACCAGGAGGTGGCGCTGGCCCACGGGCGCGCGCTGACGGAGCAGGGCAAGGCGGAGGCCGCCATCCCGGTGCTGGAGCCGCTGGCCTCGTTCGCCGACAGCCAGCCGCAGTTCCGCGAGGCCTACGCGCGGGCGCTGCTGGGAGCGAAGCGGACGCTGGAGGCCGAGCCCTTCATCTGGGAACTGTTCGAGAAAGACCCCAAGCAGGTGGACGAGGTGGCCAACCTGATCATCGCGCTGATCGACGCCCAGCAGTCGCCCAAGGCGCTGGTGGCGGCGCGCAAGCTGGAGGAGCATCAGCAGAACGCCGGGAAGCGCCGCGACCACATCAACATGATGAAAGAGGTCGCGGACAAGCATCCCGCGGGCCCGGAGTTCCTGGAGTACATGGTGGAGCTGTTCAACTCCTCCAACCGGGAGCAGGATTATTGCGCCACGCTCATCAAGCTGTTCGACCTGTACTATGCGGCGGGAAACTTCATCAAGGCAGGGGATTCGCTGGACCGGGCGGCGGAAGTGGATCCCTATGGCGAAGGTCACAAGAAGCGGCTGGAGACGCTGCGGGGCAAGCTGGATGCCAACCGCTTCGGCGTGATCGCCAACCGCATCCTGGCGGCCAGCAAGGATGACGAAGCCGCGGCCGCGCCCGCGGTGGATGCGGGCGAGCCCACCGTGCTCGAGGATTTCATCCTGCAGGCGGAGATCTTCCTGCAGTACGGCATGAAATCGAAGGCGGTGGAGCGGCTGGAGCGCGCCAACAAGCTCTTCCCCCACGAGGAAGACCGCAACGAGAAACTGCGCAACCTCTATAACAATTCAGGATTCATGCCCAAGTACGAGGGCGGTGCGGCGCCGCCACCGCCCGCTGCCGCCGCCCCGGCCCGCCCCGGCGCTCCCGCGGCCCCCACCTCGACTCCCGGCATGCCGGCCTACCAGCCTGCGGCGTCAGCGGCGGCGGATGAAAGTGCGGTGGACAACATCGCCAAGGTCACCGAGATCACGCGCAACATCTACCGCCAGGCGAATGTGAAGGGCGTGCTGTTCGCCGCGGTCAACGACGTGGGGCGCCACTGGGGCGCCAGCCGCTGCGTGGCCGGACTGTGCGCGCCGGGCAAGCCGCCTTCGGCGGCGCTGGAATATTGCGCGCCGGGAATCAAGCAGTCGGACGTGATGGCCATCGTCAAGCTCATCGGGACGCTGCAGGCGCTGGCCGTGGCCCAGGGCCCGGTCGTCCTGCCGCAAGCCCAGGCGGCGCCCGAGCTGATCCCGGTGAAGCAGTTCGTGGACGCGCTGGCCATCCAGTCCATCCTGGCAGTGCCGCTGGTGGATGGCGACGAGCACGCCGGCGTCCTCTTCCTGGAGCAGTGCGGCACCCCGCGCGAGTGGCGGCAGAACGACATCTTCGTGCTCAAGACCATCGCCGACCAGATGGTGCTGGCGGTGAACAACGCCAAGCTGCGCAGCCTGATGAAGACCCTGGCGGTGACCGACGAGAAGTCCGGACTGCTGAAGCGCTCTTCCTACCTGCAGGTGCTGCTCTCGGAGGTGCGCCGTGCCCAGCAGCAGAACTCCACCTCCACGCTGATGCTGCTGCACTTCGGCAAGGCCTCCACCACGGCCAAGGAGATCGGGGAGCAGGCCATCGAATCCATGATGCAGCAGATCGGGCAGGTGGTGTGCTCCAACATCCGGCAGAACGACGTGGCGGTGCGCTACCAACTCACCACCATCGCGCTGGTGCTGGCCGATACCAGCGACAAGAACGCGTTCTTCGTGGTGGACAAGATGCGCAAAGTGCTGGCCGGGACCAAGTTCCCCGGCACCGACCGCGCCGTGCCCATCACCGTGGGCATCGCCGAGGCGGTGATGAAGGCGGATTTCGACCCGGTGGACATCGTCACCGAAGTCATCAACCGCGCCGAGAGTGCGCTGGAGGCGGCGCGCGCCGAGGGCGGCAACAAAGCCCAGTCGCTCGCTCCCGTGCTGGAAGTGGCCGCGGTGGCGTAGCTGGTGTCGCCATGGCGATCTCGAACTCGTGGCTGAGGCTGCTGTTCGTACTCGGCCTCGCGCTTGTTGCGGCGGGTTGGTTTCTGGCGGGAAGTTCAACGCCCCAAGCCACGCGCTTCGCGGCGGCGGGGCTGGGCAAGTTCGGGTTGCTCCTGGCCTTCTTCGCCATGTGCGTTCTTCTCTTCCGCGGAGGGCCGGGCTACAGGAGGACGAAGGGGCTGGATCGGGTCTTCGACGGTCAGTTTCGACCGGAGACGAGGTTCGAAAACGTGACCGGACGCATCTCCGCATTCCTGTTTCTCTGCCTATGCCTGGCGGCCGGCTGGTACTTGATCGGCCTCCGCGTCACGGAAAAGTAAGCGGAAACCGGGGGAAGCGTCTTTGCCGCGGCCACGCGGCGCTGTTAGACTGAGATGTTTTGCCGGCCTTCTTAGATTCCTCTGGTAACAGGTGCCCATGCTGAATCCCAAAGACATCGCCATCGTCAGCGGAGCGCGTACGCCCATGGGGCGCTACTGCGGCAAGCTGCGCGACTTCACCGCGCAGGAGCTGGGCGCGGTGGCCGCCAGGGAAGCCATCGCGCGCTCCGGGCTCGACGCCAAGGAGTTCGACCACGCTGTCTTCGGCAACGCGCAGCAGACCTCGGGCGACGCGCTCTACGGCGCGCGCCACGTGGCGCTCCGGGCCGGCCTCGCCATCGAGACGCCGGCGCTCACCGTCAACCGGCTGTGCGGCTCCGGCATGCAGGCCATCGTCAACGCGGCGCAGATGATCCAGTTGGGCGAAGCGAAGGTTGTGCTAGCGGGCGGGATGGAATCCATGTCGCAGGCGCCGCACGTCATCCGCGGCATGCGCTGGGGCGTGGGCCTGGGCGAAGGGAAACTCGAAGACTCGCTCATGGTGGCGCTGCTCGACAGTTACTGCGGTCTCTACATGGCCAATACCGCCGAGCTTTACGGCGAGCAGCAGGGCATCACCCGCCAGATGCAGGACGAGTTCGCGCTGCGCTCGCAGCATTTGGCTGATGAGGCCTACAAAGCCTGCCGCATGAAGGACGAGCTGGCGCCGGTCGCGCTCCTGAACCGCCGCGGCGAGCCGACGGGAGAGATGTTCACCGAGGACGACCATCGCCGCCCGCAGACCACCATGGAGGGCCTGGCAAAGCTGAAAGCAGCGTTCGGAAAAACTGGCACGGTCACCGCCGGCAACGCCTCGGGCATCGTGGATGGCGGCGCGGCGGTCGTCGTGATGCCGCTCGCGGATGCCGAGAAGCGCGGGCTGAAGCCGCTGGGACGCATCGTGAGTTGGGGCATCGCGGGGGTCGAGCCCAAGCTGATGGGCCGCGGCCCGGTGCCGGCCTCGCGCATCGCGCTCGAGAAGGCCGGGCTCAAGCTTGACGACATGGATTTGATCGAGGTCAACGAAGCTTTTGCCGCGCAGTATCTTGCCGTGGAGAAAGAGTTGGGCCTCGACCGAGAGAAGGTCAACGTGAACGGCGGGGCCATCGCGCTGGGACATCCGCTGGGCGCGACCGGGACGCGGCTGGTGATGACGCTGCTCTACGAACTGCGCCGGCGCAAGAAGAAGTACGGCTTGGCCACGGCGTGCATCGGAGGAGGACAAGGTATTGCCATGATCGTTGAGTCGTTGCCCTAAAGGTCCTTCGCTTCGCTCAGGATCTCGGCTGCGGGCTCCCGCTTCGCTCACGCCCGCAAGGCGCCTCGACATCGGCGGCGGGCAGGGCATCGCCATGATCGTGCAGAGTGTAGATACATAATCAACCGCGGAGACGCGGAGACGCGGAGTTTTTCTGATTCTTCCTCCGCGCCTCAGCGCCTCCGCGGTGAAAGAGGACTCATATGGCAATCAAGAAAGTCGGGGTGCTGGGTTGCGGACTTATGGGCTCCGGCATCGCACAGGTTTGCGCGACGGCCGGCTATGACGTCACCTCGCTCGAAGCCGAGCAGAAGTTCCTGGACAAAGGCTTTGCCGGCATCGACAAGTCGCTGGCCAAGTTCGCGGAGAAGCCGGAGAAGAGCGGCATCACCCCGGAGAAGGCCAAGGAGATCCGCGGCCGGATGAAGGGGACGCTCAAGAAGGAAGACCTGGCCGATTGCGACCTCATCATCGAGGCCATCATCGAGAACGTCGAAGAGAAGAAGAAGATGTACGCGACGCTCGACGGCGTGGTGAAGAAGGACGCCATCTTCGCCTCGAATACCTCGTCCATTTCCATCACCGAATTGATGACCGCTACCCAGCGCCCGGAGCGCTTCGTGGGCCTGCACTTCTTCAATCCCGTGCCGCTGATGAAGCTGGTGGAGGTGGTACGCACCATCGCCACCGCGCCCGAGGTCTTCGAGAGCGTTTTTGAATTCGCGGGCAAGCTGGGGAAAGTCCCGGTGCGCACCTCGGACAAGACCGGCTTCATCGTCAACCGGCTGCTGGTGCCGTACCTGCTGGACGCCATCCGCGCCTACGAAGAGGGCGTGGGC
>CBRAFF010000118.1:0-5836 GCA_967755155.1 uncultured bacterium | reverse complement strand
AGGCCAGGGCGCGCCGCTGTTCCGGCGCGGCGGGAGCGGCCTGGGCATAGAGCTGGCGGGCGGCGGATAGGTAGTCCCAGGCGCGGTTGTCCTCGGGCGCGCCGATCCACACGTTGAAGTTGGCGTTGATCCAGGAGCCGGGCGTGAGCGAGGCCAGCTTGCCGAAGTCCCGGTGGCGCGCGATGGCCTCGGAGACCGTGGCCGCCTCCAGGTCTGGAGCTTTCTGGATGGCGTCATACACGCGCCGCAGGAACTCCCGGCCCGAGCGCGGGTAGTATTCCCAGGCATTCTCCCCGTCGAGGATGATGGAAACGACCGCGTCTTTTCCCGCCTTGAGAACCGGCTGCGCCGAATCCCTGATTTTTTGGATGAAGTCCGCTGCCGCCTGGGCCGCCGGCATCCCGGCATAGACGAATCCGATGAGGTCGGAGAGGGTGTGGTCGCGAAACAGCATGTGGACCGCGGCCGAGTCCTTCTCGTAGCGATAGATGGTGTAGAGGCGTTCGGCGCCGCCGGGAGCCAGGCGCCCGGCGCCGTCGCGGCCGAAGTGTGCGCCGAGCGAGCGGCCGAGCACGCCTTCGTCGGTGGCCACCCACTGGAGGCCCAGCCGGTGCGCGATGGCCAGCACCTCGTCCGAGACGCTGCCCTCCGACGGCCATATGCCCCGGGGCCTCGAGCCAAAGACGCGCTCGTGCAAAGCCAGGCCGCGGCGCAACTGCTCCTCGGCGTCCTCGGGATGGCGGAAGCGCTCCTGCGGCAGCGGCAGCCCGGGCGAGGAGGCGCGGCCCAAATCGGTGTCGCACAGCAGGGGAAGGATGGGGTGGTAGTAGGGCGAGGCGGATATCTCGATGCCGCCCCGCTCGGCAGCGGCCTTGTAGGCGGGCAGCACCTGGGCCAGGAACTCGCGCTGCTTCTGGACCACCAATTGTTGGTCGGCTTCGGAATACCCGCGGCCCTTGCGGACCAGGGCGGCGACCTGCGGGTCGTCGAGGAAGAACTCATCGAACCAGGCGAGCTGCGAGAGCACTTGCAGGTCGGCAAAATCCTGCGTCTGGAATTGTTTGGCGGCCCGCTCCAGGTCGCGGTCCTCCGGGGGGAATCGCTCCCAGAGCTGGCGGTAGCGAGGATAGCGGCCGATCATGTGCGTCTGGTTGGCCTGGAAGAGGTACTGCAGCGCGAACTGCCGCTCCTCGGGAGCGAGGTCCCGGGCGGGCTTGGCGGCTACTTCGAGGAAGGGGTCGCGTGCCGCGCCGGCGACATAGTCCTCGATCTGCGCCACCAGCGAGGGCACCAGGTTGAAGGTCTGGTGGACTTCGGGGAATTCCTCCAGCAGCTTCACCATGCCGTAGTAATCCTTGAGGGCATGCAACCGCACCCAGGGCAAACGGTACTCGCCGCTCACCAGGTCCTTGTAGTAGGGCTGGTGCATGTGCCAGAGGAAGACGATGCGCAGTTTGGGCATCTTAGGCGAAGGTCTCCCGGGCTCGAGCAACGCGGCGGCAAGGCGCGCCTGGGGCGCCCCAGCGCCATGCTAGACTCGAAGCGGAGTCGCAAGTGCGCATCCTCACTCGATACATCCTGCGCGAGGTGCTGTCCCTGGCCGCCATCGGGGTGACGCTGTTCACCTTTGTGACCTTCATGGTGATGAGGCATCCCGGCATCCCCGGCCAGACGCTGGTGGGATGGGCCATGGAGGCCGGGGCACGCAACAGCGCGCCCCTTTCCGCCCTGGCGGAAGTCTTCCTTCTGGCTTTGCCTCTAGCCTTGCAGTTCAGCCTCCCCATGGCGGTCTTGCTCGGCATCCTGATCGGGCTGAGCCGGATGGCGGCGGACAGCGAAGTCACCGCCATGCGCGCCAGCGGCATCGGGGCGGGGCTGTTCCTGCGCGTGATCGCCATTTTCGCGGTGGCGGCGTGGTTGCTGGCCCTGGTGAACAACCTGTGGATCGCTCCCCGCTCCGTTGCCGCCCTCGGGAACCTGCAGGACGAACTCAAGACCACGCAGGCGTCCTACGAGGTGCAGCCGCGGGTCTTTTACGAGGACTTCAAGAACTACGTGCTCTACGTGCAGGACACCGAGGTGGCCTCGAATGCCGCGGTGTGGAAGCGCGTGTTCCTCGCCGACCTCTCCACCCCGTCGGCGCCGAAGCTCACGCTAGCCGAGGAGGGCGTGGTTGTCAACGAGTCCCCCACCGCCCTGCGCCTGGAGTTGGCGAACGGCTGGCAGCATGAGGTGGACCCGCGCTCGCCCGAGCACTACACCATTTCCCGGCTGGGCAAGTCCACGCTGCACATCGACCTGCCGGAGAGCGCCGGGGCGCAGTCGCCCGGCTCGCTCTCCTACGCCGAGATGTCCAACCGGCAGTTGCTGGAGCGGGCGGGCACCGGGACGAAAGCCCAGGCCAACTGGTCGTGGGTGGAGCTACACCGCCGGCTGGCCTTCCCCACCTCCTGCCTGGTGCTGGCGCTGGTGGGCATCCCGCTGGGCCTCTCCGCCCACAAAGGCGGCAAGTCCACCGGCTTCGTGCTCACCGTCCTGCTGGTGTTCGTGTACTACTTCCTCTCGCTGAGCGGCGTCTCGCTCGGACGCCAGGGCCAGCTCCCGCCCGGCATCAGCATGTGGATGGCGAACGCCGTCTTCCTTGCCGGCGGGCTGCTGCTCTACTGGCGGGTGAACCGCATGCCCATCGAAATCGGGTCCTTCCGCGGGCTCTTCACCTGGGCGCGGCAACGCATCCTGCGCCGCGCGGAAAGGGCGGCGGGCGCCCTGGAGCGCCGCCGCTCCCCGCGCCGCCTCTATGGCGGCGGCTTCCCGCAGATCCTCGACGAGTACGTGCTGCGCGGCTTCGCCACCTACTTCGGGCTGGTGCTCTCGACCTTCGTGCTGCTGACGCTGGTGTTCACCTTCTTCGAGCTGCTGGGCGACATCGTGCGCAACCGCGTGCCGCTGGTCACCGTGGGCGAGTACCTGCTGAACTTCCTGCCCTCCGTGCTCTACGTGATGACGCCGCTGAGCGTGCTCATCGCCGTGCTGGTGACCTTCGGCCTGATGGAGAAGGCCAACGAGATCACGGCTATGAAGGCCACGGGTATCAGCCTGTACCGCATCGTGGTGCCGGTGCTGGCGGTGGGGATGATGCTGGCGGTGGGCCTGTTCTTCTTCGAGCAGTTCTACCTGCCCGGCGCCAACAAGCGCCAGGACGCCCTGTGGAGCGCCATGAAGGGCAAGCCGCCACAGACCTACCTGCGCGCCGACCGCAAGTGGATCTTCGGCCAGCAGTCCACCATCTTCTATTACGAATTCTTCGATCCCGACCGCAACCAGTTCGGCCGCCTGGCCATCTTCCAGTTCGATCCCCAGACCCTGGCCATCAACCGCCGCATCTACGCCAACAGCGTGCGCTGGGACGAGAACCTGCAGGGGTGGATCTTCGCCCAGGGCTGGGAGCGCGGCTTCCGCGGGCCGGCCATCGCGAGCTATGAGAAGTTCGACGTGCGCACCTTCCCCGACATCACCGAGCCGCCCTCCTACTTCAAGAAGGAGGTGAAGCAGTCCTCGGAGATGAACTACGCCGAGCTCTCGGGCTACATCGACGACCTGAAGCAGAGCGGCTTCGACGTGGTGCGCTTGCGGGTGCAGCTCCACAAGAAGCTGGCCTACCCGCTCATCACCTTCGTGATGGCGGTGCTGGCCATCCCCTTCGCGCTGGCCGCCGGACATCGCGGGGCCATCGCCGGCGTGGCCATGGCCATCGGCATCGCCATCCTCTACTGGGTGGCCTCGGGATTCTTCGAAGCACTGGGCAACATCGGCCTGCTCCCCGCCGCGTTGGCCGCGTGGTCGCCCGACCTGCTCTTCGCCCTCATCGGGGGATACCTCATCTTCAGGCTGCCGACCTAGACGGCGCACGCTGATAGAATCTTTCAGACTATTACGCACATCTCTTAGGCAAACCATGTTTCCCAACCTGCGACCTCTCGGCCCGTATCTGTGGAGATACCGGGCACCGCTCTTCTGGGGCCTGCTTACCGTCTTCCTCAACAACGGCATCTGGGTGATGTTCCCGCAGGTGATCCGCCGGGCCATTGACACCTTTGAACGCAAGCCGCCGGCCGCGTACGACCAGATCGGCCAATTCGTCGAGCGCGTCGCCGTTTATTTCATCGGCGGCCCTGCCGCGCTTCACCTGCGCGAGACCTTCATGGTCTTTGCGTTGATGCTGGTGGCCATCGCGCTCACCAAGGGCATCTTCCAGTTCCTGACGCGCTGGATCATGATCGGCATCTCGCGGGAGATCGAGTTCGACCTGCGCAACGACCTGTTCCGCCACCTGGAGGGCCTGGCCTACTCCTACTACCAGCGCACGCGGACGGGCGACATCATGGCCCGCGCCACCAACGACTTGAACGCGGTGCGCATGCTGCTGGGCCCGGCCATCATGTACACCGCCAACACGGTGGTGTTCACCGTGGCGGCGCTGTTCTTCATGTGGCAGATCAGCCCGCGGCTGACGCTCTGGGCCTTCGCGCCCCTGCCGCTGGTGAGCATCATCGTGCAGTACTTCGGACGGCGCATCCATGAGCGCTTCGAGCGCATCCAGGCGATGTTTTCCGAGATCTCCGCCCGGGCGCAGGAGAACTTCTCCGGCACGCGCGTGATCCGCGCCTACGTCCAGGAGGAGGCGGAGATCGCGGCCTTCGAGGAGGCCAACCGCGAGTACATCGCCCGCAGCCTGAAGCTGGTGCGGCTGATGGGCATGCTGTGGCCGACGCTGGAGACCATGCTGGGCCTGGCCATCGTGCTGGTGCTGTGGCTGGGCGGGCGCGAGGTCATCCTGGGCCGCATGAGCGTGGGCGACTTTGTCGCCTTCAACACCTACATGGTGCAGTTGACCTGGCCGGTCATCGCGCTGGGCTGGGTGATCAATATCTTCCAGCGCGGCAACGCCTCCATGGGACGGATCAACGAGATCCTGACGGAGAAGCCGGCCATCGCCGACCAGCCGGGGACCGTTCCCCCGTCCACGCCCATCCAGGGCGAGCTCGAGTTCCGCAACCTGAACTTCAGCTACAACGAAGTGCCGGTGCTGCAGGAGGTCAGCCTGCGCATCCCGGCGGGCACCAGCCTGGCCATCGTGGGCCCGACGGGCTCGGGGAAATCCACCCTGGTCAACCTGATCCCGCGCATCTACGACGCGGAGCCGGGCCAGGTGCTGCTGGACGGACGGCCGCTGCGCGAATATCCGCTGGAGACGCTGCGCCGCAGCATCGGATTCATTCCCCAGGAGACCTTCCTGTTCAGCGTGAGCGTGCGCGACAACATCGCCTTCGGCGCCGAGCAGGCCTCGGACGAGCAGGTGCGGAGCGCGGCCGCGGGCGCCAGCATCGCGCCGGAGATCGAGGAGTTCCCCGAGAAATACGCCACGCTGGTGGGCGAGCGCGGCATCACGCTCTCCGGCGGGCAGAAGCAGCGCACGGCCATCGCCCGCGCGCTCATCCGCAATCCCCGCATCTTGGTGCTGGACGACGCGCTTTCCAGCGTGGATACCTATACCGAGGAAAAGATCCTGCACCACTTGCGGGAGATCATGCAGGGCTGCACCACCATCTTCATCTCGCACCGGGTCTCGACGGTGCGCGACGCCGACCAGATCGCGGTGCTGCACAGCGGCCGCATCGTCGAGCTGGGACGGCACGACGAGTTGCTGGCCCGCAACGGGTACTACACCAACCTCTACCAGAAGCAGTTGCTGGAAGAAGAGCTGGAAACGGTCTAAGGCACGGCCTCCCCCGCAACCGGCGCCAGGAACGGCACCACCGTCCCGTTGATGCCGAAG
>CBRAFF010000117.1:0-5839 GCA_967755155.1 uncultured bacterium | reverse complement strand
GTAGCCCAGATGGCGAGCTTCTTGTCGCTCTCGCCGCGCAAGAGTTGCCCGGCCTGCTTGTAGCCCAGAGACTGGAGCGGCCGGGCGTCGGAGTACTTGGCGAGCAGGGCGCGCGTCTCTTCCACCAGACCGCTGTCGAACATGCGGCGGGCACGCTGGTTGATGCGGGCGTAGAGGGCGTTGCGCTCGGGATCGAGGCCGAGGCGCAGGATGCGGAAGCCGGTGAGGGGCTCGCGCCCGCGCTGCCACAGCTCCGACATCTTCTGGCGCGATTGCAGGCAGACCTCGATGGCGCGGATGAGCTTGGGCGCGTCGTGGGCGTGGATCTTCGCGGCAGCGGCGGGATCCAGGCGCTGGAGCAGGCGGTGCAGGCGCCCCGGGTCGCGCTTGCCCGACTTCGTGGGGCCGTCCTTTGCGTTCGTCCCCGCTTTTGCGCGGTCGCGCAGGCGCTGGCGCAGCTCTTCCGAGCGCGGCGGGCCGGGGAAGAGTCCTTCGAGCAGGGCGCGCAGGTAGAGGCCCGTCCCGCCGACCACGATGGGCAACCGGCCACGGCCGGCGATCTCGGCCAGCACCGCGCGCGCGCGGCGGGCATAGTCGCCGGCGGTGACCGCTTCGTCGAGCGCGGCGACGTCGAAGAGGTGGTGGGGAACGCGGGCGCGCTCGGCGGCCGTGGGCTTGGCGGTGCCGATCTCGACCTCGCGGTAGAGGGCGACGGAGTCGCAGTTGACGACCTCGCCCGAGAAGCGCTCCGCCAGGGCGAGCGAGAGCGCGGTCTTGCCGCTGCCGGTGGGGCCGAGGATGACGACGAGCAGCGGGTCTTGGTCGGTGCGCTTCATGGCTTCGGTGCAATCCCGCAAATACTGTAGCCGAAAAGCAGGTCCCTCGACTTCGCGCTCCTTCGGTCCCGACAAGTCGGGACCTCGGTCGCGCTTCGCTCGGGATGACAACATGTGGATGGAAGAGCGCTAGCGCGCGCCCCAGGGGATGTCGCGGGCGTAGCGGGCGATGAGCACCGCCAGGATGAGGAGCGCGAGGATGAGGTAGCCGAGCACTTGCTGGCGGAGAGGTTTCACAGAGACAAGGTAAAAGGTAAAAGGGAAAAGGTAAAAGGGAAAAAGCAGGACGAACCTGGCAATTGATCTTGCCTTCTACTTTTTCCTTTTTACCTTTTACCTTAACCCTTCCTTTTCCGGGTCCTGGTTATAGAAGAAGTAGAAGCGGAGGGCGAGGTACTGGCCGCGGAACTCCTGGGGCAGGGGCGGGAAGGGGTTGGAGGCGGTGATGCCGCCCCAGGCGGCGCGGTCGAGCGCGACGTCGCCCGAGGTGCTGCTGAGCTTCAAGCCGGCGACGCTGCCGTCCTTGAGGATGGCGAACTGGATGACGACGCGGCCGCGCTTCATGAGCGGATGGCGCGCCACCTCGGGGATGATGGTGATCCAGTTGGCGCGGACGTCGTGCACCACACGGGCGAGATACGGCCCGAAGTCCACGCCCATGGTGTCGCTCAAGACGTCGTAGCCGCTGCGGATGTTCGAGCGGGGGGAAGAGCTCAGGCCGAAGTCGCCGTCCATGCCGCCGGTGCCGCCGCGGCTGGCGGCGGCGGCGCGCGCCGCCTGCTGGATGGCGGAGCCCGCCGACATCCCGGAACCGAAACTTCCTTTGCCGGCGAAGGGCGGAGGCTGCAGCTCGGCCACCTGGTTGGCCGGTCCCGACCGGCCCGGCGGCGAGCCTGCGCCGCTGGTTCCGGGCATGGAAGCCTGCGAGCCGGGTTGGGGCGGCGGCGCCGGAGGCGCGCTCAGGCCGGGAGCGCCGGGACGAGCCGCGTCCACCAGTTCGTCCAGCACCTTTCTATCCAGCGAAGGCGCGCGCGAAGAGGCGATGCGGTTCTTGTCGGAGAGGATGTTGGTGTTGGGCGCGTGCTCCAGCTTCTGGGCATCGTCCGGCAGAGCGAGGAAGGTGTAGTCCTTGCCCTTGAACATGTCCATGGGAACGGCCAGGGCAGCGTAAGAGCGCGAGGGCAGAAGGCGCGCCAGCCAGGGCAGCGAGACGAACGTGGCAACGTGCAGCAGCACGGAAAACAGCGCAATGGCCAGCAGACGCCAGCGCGCGCTCTCATCGGCGTACTCCAGCAGCAGGATGGGGGCGTCGTGCAGCCCGGGCGCGGGCTCCTCCCCGCGGCGTGGCGCGTATTCCAAAGGCGGAATGGGGGCGAGAGGCACGGGACTTCCGGAGCACGAACCCCGGCCGCCGGCCAGGGTTGCTGGCGATTGGATGCCGGAAGCGGCCGGCAGGCTGCGCAGCGCTCCTAGTAACTATTGTCGCACTAATCCTTCGAGATTGACACGGCGGCCGTGCTCGCGGATCTGGGTGAGGATGTCGAGGGCGACGGCCAGGGCGCGGCGGCCGTCCTCGAGCGAAACCACGGGCTTGGCGCGGCGGCGGACGGCGTCGAGGAAGGCGCGCAGCTCGGCGTGCAGCGGCTCCTCCGCGGTCACGGCCGGCCGGGTGACGCCGATGTTGGGGCTGGAGGGATGAGGAGGCTCCGCGGCCTTGGCGTCCTTGGCGGCGCCGGAGTCGCCCGCGACGCTGAAGACCAGCACGTCCTGGCGGCTGTAGTCCACCGAAATGTACTGGCGGGGCTGGAAGAAGCGCAGCTTGCGCACTTTTTCCGTGGAGACGCGGCTGGCGGTGAAGTTGGCCACGCAGCCGGAATCGAACTCCATGCGCACGTTGGCGATGTCCACCTTGCCGGAGAGGATGGGCAGGCCGACGGCGCGCACCTCCTTGACCGGAGACTTGACGAAGCTGAGAACGATGTCGAGGTCGTGGATCATGAGGTCGAGCACCACGTCCACGTCCAGGGCGCGCGGGGTGAAGACGCTCAAGCGATGGACCTCGAAGAAGAGCGGCTGCGTCACCAGCGGCAGCGTGGCGCGGACGGCGGGATTGAAGCGCTCGAGATGTCCCACCTGGGCGACGCGCGAGGTGCGCTGCGCGATGCGGATGAGTTCGTCGGCTTCTTCGAGCGAGGAGGCTACCGGCTTTTCAATCAGCACGTCCACGCCGGCTTCCATCAACTCGCGCGTTACCGCGAGATGCTCGACGGTGGGCACGGCGACGCTCGCCGCCTGCACGCCGGATTGTGCCAGCTCCCTCAGCGAGGCGAAAGCGCTGGTGCCGTATTCCTTGGCCACGGCGGCGGCGCGCGTGGCGTCGGCGTCCACGATGCCGGTCAGTTCGACGGTACCGTCCTGCTGCGCCAGCTCGCGGTAGACGCGCGCGTGATTGCGCCCGAAGGCGCCCACGCCGACCACGGCCGCGCGGATTGGCTTCTCAGGCGTCACGGCTTCTTTCTTGCCTTCTTCAGTAGAGCGATCTGGCCGGCGTGGTAGAGGTCGTGCTGCACCAGGCCGTGGAGCATGAAGTAGACGGAGTATCGCTTGCCGGGAACGATCTTCTTGAGTCGCGCATCCGGTAACGTGGAGACGGCGCGGTGCAAGTCGTGCTGCGCGGCGCGGAGCGCGGCCTGGGCTTTCTTCCAGTCGGCGGCGGTGGCCGTGGGCATGGGCGGGAAGTTTTCCGCGGGCGAGAGCGAGAGAGCCTTGCCCTGCATGCGGCGGAGTACAGCGCGCTTCCAGGCGGTGATGTGGAGAACAAGTTCCCAGATGGTATGGGCGCCGCGCAGCGGGCGCGCCGCCGCCTGCTTCGCGCTGACGCCGTGCAGCCGCTGGCGCAGCGCCGGTCCGTGCCAGGCTCCGCCGGCGTAGGCGCGGTGGAGCTGGTCGGCGATGCGTTGGGGCTCTGTGCTCATCTTGTGTCGCCCCTACGAAGCTTGGATCCTACTCGCGGGCCTTCCCAGGGCTTACGCCCTGGGCTCAAACAAATTTCGCCCGCTGCGCGGGCTGCGGCGGCGGTGATTGTAGTCCCTTTGCCCATGTGCACGGACGAGTAGCCCGAGCATACAGTACAGTGGTCATGCGTCTGCGTCAGCGACGATGCTGATGCCAGCGGCGTCAGCGGCAGCAGCAATCTTCTCCCCATCGAGCAGCAAACACCTGCCGGCATCGATGGCGAGGCAGGTGGCGCCGGCGCGCTGCATGGTCTCGATGGTCGAGAGGCCGACGACGGGGACGTCGAAGCGCATGTCCTGGTTGGGCTTGGCGACCTTGACCACGGTGAGCGCGCGGCTGAGGGTGGAGGCCGAGCCTTCCAGGCCGCGCATGATGTCGCCGGCGCGCTGGATGGCGGCGTCGGTGCCCTCCATGGCTTCGACGGCGACGCAGGCGGATTCAGCGATGACCACCGTCTGGCCGATGTCGAATTGCGCCAGGTGGCGGGCGACGGCGCGCCCGTACTCGATGTTCTTTCGCTCTTCGTCGCTGGGGGCGCGCTGAGTCAGGACGCCGGCGCGGGCCAGCAGCGGCTCGAGGAATGAGGTCGAGTCGAGCAGGATGATGCCCTCGTCGGCCAGGACCTTGGCCACGGCTCCGATGAGGGAATCGGTATTGCGAGTGGTGAGCGACAGGATGAGCTTGGCCAGACGCCAGTCGGGCTTGATGCTGGAGAAGACCTGCTTGTGCTTGACCTGGCCGGCCATGATGGCGCGGGTGACGCCCTCGCGCTTGAAGGTGTCGATGAGCTTGGAGAGCTCGCCCAGGGACATCCAGTGGACGGCGGCGGCGCCGTGTTGCTCGATCTCCGGGAAGGTCTCTTCCTGGATGGCGGCGACGACCACATCGAGGCCGCGAGCGCGGGCGGCGTCCAGCACCAGCAGCGGGAAGCGGCCGTTGCCGGCGATGAGACCGAGTTTTTGTTCGTTGGCCACGGATTCACACGGATAGGCACGGATTTTAACAGCCAAGCTTAAGTCCTGCTTGATCCGTGAGATCCGTGCAGATCCGTGGCGAAGGTTATTTAATGATTCCCCGCTCCGAGGACTCGATGAAGCGTAGCAGCAGCGCCACGTCCTCGCCCAGGTCGCCTTCCGACTTCAGCCGCTCCATGGCCTGCGAGGTGTTGAGCTTGGAGGCCGTCAGCACCTTGAAGGCGTGGTGCAGCTTCTGGATGCGCTCTTTGGTGAAGCCGCGGCGCTCGAGGCCGGTGGAGTTCACGCCGTAGGCGCGGGCCTCGCGGGCGGCGCTGGTCTTGGAGAAGGGCAGCACGTCCCGGGTGATGATGGTTCCGCCGCCGATGTAGGCGTGGGTGCCGACGCGTCCATGCTGGTGCACCGCGGAGAACGCGCCGACCACCGCCCACTCTTCGATGGTGACGTGGCCGGCGAGCGTGGCGGCGTTGGCGAGGATGCAGTGGTCGCCGATGACGCAATCGTGGGCGACGTGGGTATAAGCCATGATGAGGATGTGGCTGCCGATGCGGGTGACGCCGCCGCCGCCGGGCGTGCCGCGATGCAGGGTGACGAATTCGCGGATGAGGTTGTGGTCGCCGATCTCCAGGCGCGTCGGTTCGCCCTGGAACTTCAGATCCTGCGGCTCCAGGCCGACAGAGGCGAAGGGGAAGATGCGATTGTGGCTTCCCAATCGCGTGGGGCCGCCGAGGACGACGTGGGAGAGCAACTCGCAGTGCTCGCCCATCTCCACCTCCGGGCCGACCACGCAGTAAGGGCCGATGGCGCAGGACGAGGGAACGCGCGCGGCGGGATCGATGATCGCAGTCGGATGAATGGGCATGCGGGAGCTAGGTCGAGGGAGCCCCGGCGGTGGGGGAAGCCGGCCGACCCACGAGCGCGCAGCTGACCACGGCTTCGCAGGCCAGCTTGTCGCCTACGTATGCCATGCCCCGCATACGCACGGCGTTACTGCGCAAGGCCAGGACCTCCACC
>CBRAFF010000116.1:0-5839 GCA_967755155.1 uncultured bacterium | reverse complement strand
CCGGATCGCGCCCCAGGAGCGTGTTCAGCTCGACGCGGACCAGCCTGCCGTCCTGCTGCAACTTCAGCAGGTGGTCCACCAGCTTGCTGACGCCGATCTGCGCCTTCAGCAGGTCCTGCTGCGGAACTCGGCCCACGGTGTACTTGATGCGGGCGGCCTCCATGCCTTGCCGCGCCAGTGACACCTGCTCCGCATGCAGGCGCAGTTCTTCCGAGTTGCGAAGCAGGGCAAAGAAGGCGGTGCGGACTCGGGCCGCGACCTCGCGCCTCTTGGCCTCCACCATGGCCTTCGCGATGCTCACGTCCTGCCGCGCTATGCGGGAGCGCAGCGTCCGCTTGCCCGGCCCGGGAAGGGCCTGCGTCACCGCGAACATGTTCTGCGCCTGGTTGAAGTTCCACGGTTCACGCAGGGGGACGCCCCAGCCGCGATACATGAACGACGGGTCGTCGAGCGCTCCTGCGCCGGGGACGCGCGCCTCCGCGACACCCGCTCCCCGGGCCAGCACATGGATCTCCGGATTCCCTTCCAGCGCCGCCGCTTCCAGTTGCTCCAACGTCATGGCGGGAGCGTCGGCGGGACGCGCCTCATGTTCCTGAGCGCGCGGTGCGGCCGCGGCCGTCACGGCGGCCATCAGGGCCAAAGTGGCGGCCCCAACAAAGATTCCTGCATTTCCGATTCGCATATAAGCTCCCGTTCGAGGTTGAAGGTGCAAACAGGTCCACCCGCGCCGGATTTGCGCGCAGGGGCGGCTTCTTTGCAGGGAGCGGAAGCTAGATGAGGAAAACGCCGAGCAGGGCTTGCGTCTGGGAACTGTCGAGGAACCTGGGCGGCTCGTGATACGCCCAGCTTTGGAGAGAAAGAGCGGGCGCGGCCGTCAGACCGGAAGCCTTCAGCGGAAGCACCGCAGCCGTGAGTTCAACCGCGGCGGTGGGGGTCTTGGGCGGCGCGGCGGGCGCGGACTGCACTTCGCAACATGCACTCCGGTCCTGCGCTTCGAATCGCAGGGCGGGCGGGCAGTGCATGTCCTGCGCCTCTGGCGAGGAACACTCCTTCGCCGGCATGGACACACATTCCGCGATAACCGCCACCGGCTGCGCCAGCAAGGCGAACACCAGCGCCACGGCAGCCAGTCTGAAACGCTTTTCCATCAAAGTGAGTATACCCGAACTTCCCGGCGCTCTTACGGTGATGATAGTCACACGCGCTTGTAACAACAAGCGCGGCATCTCCACCTGCCGGTTGGACGTAGACCCGAACGGTTTGGTTATCCGGCAGGGGAGTCCGTTCAGTACTTGTAGAAGCCGCGTCCGCTCTTCCGCCCCAGCCAGCCCGCGTCCACCATCTGGATGAGCAGCGGGCAGGGGCGGTACTTGGGATCGCCCAAGCCGTCGTGCAGCACGCGCATGATGTCCAGGCAGACGTCCAGGCCGATGAAGTCGGCCAGCGTCAGCGGGCCCATGGGATGGGCCATGCCCAGCTTGAAGACCTCGTCCACCGCTTCGGGGGTGGCCACGCCCTCCATCACCGCGTACATGGCCTCGTTGAGCAGCGGCATGAGCACGCGGTTGGAGACGAAGCCGGGCGAATCGTGCACCTCCACCGGCGTCTTCTCCAGCTTCTCGGCCAGCGACTTCACCGCCTGGAAGGTGGCGTCCGAGGTCTGCAGCGCGCGGATCACTTCCACCAGCTTCATCACGGGAACGGGATTGAAGAAGTGCATCCCGATGACCTGCTGCGGTCGCTGGGTGCAGGCCGCCAGCCTGGTGATGGAGATGGAGGAAGTGTTCGATGAGAGGATGACTTCGGGGCGGCACAGGGAATCGAGCTCGCGGAAGAGCGCGGTCTTGATCTCCAGTTTCTCGGTGGCGGCTTCCACGATGAAGTCGCAGGCGGCCAGCGCCTTGCGCTCCACCACTCCCCGGATGCGTCCCAGCGCCGCCGCGCGCTCTTGGGCCGTGAGCTTGCTCTTCGCGACCTCGCGCTCCAGGTTCTTGCCGATGGTCTCCAGGCCGCGGTCCAGGTAGCGCTGCTCCACGTCGCACAGCAGGACTTGGAAGCCGCCCTTGGCGAAGACGTGGGCAATGCCGTTGCCCATGGTCCCGGCCCCTACCACGCCCACCGTCTGGATTTCCATGCGCCTCGGGCTCAGTCGTGGTACTCGAAGTTCAGCTTTACGCCAAAGACCTCGATGGTGTCGCCCTCCTGCAACTCCTGCTGGTGATCGAGGTCGGCGCCGTTGAGCTTCAGGTTCGCCTTCTTGTCCTGGGGCGCGACAAAGTACTTGGCGTCGCGTTTGCTGACGATGGCGGCCACGTCCGGCGGCTGCCGGAATAGCGAGCCCTTCAGCTTGATGGTGGCCATCGCCGACTTGCCGATCACGGTCAGCCTGCCGCTCAACAGGTAGCTCGGCTGGTCCGTCTTGCCCTCGATCACGGTCAGCATGCCCGTACGCTCCTTGGGAGGAGGAGGAGGAGGAGGAGGCGGTGTCTGCGTGACGGCCGGCATGGTCCCGGAGGCGGTGGGAACAGCGCCCGGGGGCGCCGGCGGCGGGACCCCTCCCTCCTTCATGGCTCGGGCCTGGGCCATCAGCTCCTTGGCTTTCTTGGTATCCAGCACCACCGTGGCTTCCATCTGAGGGACCGCGGGCAAGGCCTGCGTGGGCGTTCTCTGTTCCGGCTGGTCCTCGTGCCATTCGTCCTTGAAGGTGATGGTGTGCTTGCCGATCAGGATGTTGTCGCCGTCCTTCAGCGTCACCTTGCTCACCTTCTGGTTGTTGACGAAGGTGCCGTTCAGGCTGTTGTTGTCCTCGACCTCGTAGTGGTCGGTCTGCCAGTAGATCTTGGCGTGATGGCCGGAGACCGCGAGGTTATCCACCTGGATCAGGTTGTCGGGCAGCCGCCCCACCGTCACCATGCCCTGCGCCAGCGTGACCTCTTTGAGGACCGCCTGTTCGAACTTCAGATAGAGTTTTGCCATTGGGGAGTTCCTTTCCCGAACCACCGGCGATACCAGGGCTGTTCCACCACGCGGACCAGGATGCAGGTGATGTTATCGTCGCCGCCGTCATCCCGGGCCGCCTGGATCAGGGCGTCGCAGGCCAGCGACAGCGTGGGCGCGCCCTTCACCAGCTTGAGCAGGCCGCTGTCTTTCACGTGCTTGGTCAAGCCGTCGCTGGCCAGCAGCAGGATGTCGCCGGGCTGCGCCAGCATGTCGTCCACATCCGCTTCCACCGTCGCCTCCGAGCCCAGCGCGCGGATGATGATGTTCTGCATGTTCGACTTTTCCGCTTCTTCTTGCGTGATCAGGCCGCGGCGCACCTGCTCCATCACCAAAGAGTGGTCGTTGGTGAGCTGCTGGATGCTGTCTTTGCGGATGAGGTAGATGCGGCTGTCGCCCACGTGCGCGATGGAGAGGAAGCTGCCCTTCACCAGGGCCGCCACCACCGTCGAACCCATGCCGGCGTGCCCGGCGTTCTTGGAGGCCGCTTCGAAGATGGACCGGTTGGCCAGCCGGATGGAGCTGGCCAGCGCGTTGGCGCGCTCCGACACCCCTTCCATGGCCTGGCCTTCCACCGGATACTTCCCTGTCTCCCCGCCCGCCTTGCGGAAGTAGTCCAGGATGGTGTCCACGCCCATCTTGCTGGCCACTTCGCCGGCCGCCTGGCCGCCCATCCCGTCACACACCACGAAAACACCGTAGCGGGTATCGTAGCCGAAGTTGTCCTCGTTGTTGGTGCGCACGCACCCGAGGTCGCTCTTCCCGGCTACCTGGACCGTGAGGCTCATGGGCGTAAAAAAAAGAAGGCCTGCGGGTGTGAATAACCAGGCAGGCTACACCGCTCCCTGGGAGCATTCAAGGGGGAACTCGCGAGCGGATTGTACTGAGGAGTCGGGCGGATTGGCAAGCACAATCAGCGCGGAATCTCTTGGATTATCAGCCGATTGGCCGGATTCCTAGCGCTTGCCGGCCACCTCCAGCCGGGCCTGGGCGCGCGCCAGGGCCGTGTGGGCGCGGGGAAAGTCGGTCTCAGGATCCCCGCTGTTCAGGTGCGCCTGGGCGCGCTCCAGGGCACGTTCGGCCCGGGGTGCGTCGATTTCGCCCGCGCGCTCCGCGGTCTGGGCCAGGATGGTGACCTTTTCCGGCAGCACCTCGGCGAAGCCCCAGGCCACCGCCAGCCGCTGGGTCGTCGTTCCCAGCCGGTAGCTGATCTCCCCCACTGCCAGCTCGGTGATCAGCGGAGCGTGCCCGGGCAGGATCCCCAGGTAGCCGTTCTTGCCCGGGATCTGCATCTCCTCGGCGCGGTCGTCCACCACCAGCTTCTCCGGGGTCACGATCTCGAGCTGGAAGGTGTCTGCCACCGGTTACGCCGCCTCCGCCTTCATCTTCTGGTTGCGCTCCAGCACTTCTTCGATGGGGCCCATCATGTAGAAGGCCTGTTCCGGGATGTCGTCGTGCTTGCCTTCGATGATCTCCCGGAATCCCTTCACCGTGTCCGCGATCTTCACGTAGCGTCCCTGCAACCCGGTGAACTGCTCGGCCACGTGGAAGGGCTGGGAGAGGAACTTCTGTATCTTGCGCGCCCGGGCCACCGTCAGCTTGTCGTCCTCGCTCAACTCGTCGATGCCCAGGATGGCGATGATGTCCTGCAGGTCCTTGTAGCGTTGCAGCACTTTCTTCACGCCCTGCGCCACGTTGTAGTGCTCCTCGCCCACCACCCGGGGATCGAGGATGCGCGAGGTGGAGGCCAGCGGGTCCACCGCGGGATAGATGCCCAGCTCCACGATCTGCCGCGAGAGCACGGTGGTGGCGTCGAGGTGGGCGAAGGTGGTGGCCGGCGCCGGGTCGGTCAGGTCGTCGGCGGGGACGTAGATGGCCTGCACCGAGGTCACCGAGCCTTTGGTGGTGGAGGTGATGCGCTCCTGCAGCTCGCCCATCTCCGTGGCCAGGTTGGGCTGGTAGCCGACGGCCGAGGGCATGCGTCCCAGCAGCGTCGAGACCTCCGAGCCCGCCTGGGTGAAGCGGAAGATGTTGTCGATGAACAGCAGCGTGTCCGCGCCTTCCTGGTCGCGGAAGTACTCGGCCACGGTGAGCGCGGTCAGCGCCACCCGCAGGCGCGCCCCGGGCGGTTCCGTCATCTGCCCGTAGACCAGAGCCGCTTTGGAGTGCTCCGGGTCGCCGGGCTTGATGACGCCCGACTCGGTCATCTCCAGCCACAGGTCGTTGCCCTCGCGCGTGCGCTCGCCCACTCCGGCAAACACGGAGAAGCCGCCGTGCTGCTTGGCCACGTTGTTGATGAGCTCCATGATGACCACGGTCTTGCCCACGCCCGCGCCGCCGAACAGC
This sequence comes from uncultured bacterium, assembly GCA_967755155.1. GTDB lineage: Bacteria > Acidobacteriota > Terriglobia > Terriglobales > Acidobacteriaceae > DASYVL01. Next base: position 496 of record CBRAFF010000116.1, on the reverse strand, counting down.
CCGATCTTGCCGCCTTTGAGGAAGGGTTGGATCAGGTCGATCACCTTGATGCCGGTCTCGAACATCTCCGCGGTGGTGGCTTGCTCGTCGAACCGCGGCGCCAGGCGATGGATGGGGTCGCGCTGCTTGAACTGGATGGGACCCAACTGGTCCACGGGCTCGCCGATCACGTTCATCACCCGCCCCAGCGTGCCCGGGCCGACCGGCACCGAGATGGGCCCGCCCTGGTCGATGGCCTTCATGCCCCGCACCATGCCGTCGGTGGGCTGCATGGCCACGCAGCGCACCCGGCCTTCGCCCAGGTGCTGCTGCACTTCCAGGATCACGCTGATGGGCGTGGGCACGGTGAAGCCCTCGCTGACCACCTTGAGCGCCTCATAGATGGGCGGCATATTGCCCTCGGCGAACTGCACGTCCACCGCGGGTCCGGCGACTTGGATCACTTTCCCGATGTTTTCTGGCATGTCACCTCTCCGCTCCTGGCTTCTGGCTTCTG
>CBRAFF010000115.1:0-5844 GCA_967755155.1 uncultured bacterium | reverse complement strand
ACGCCAAGTGCATCCGGCTCTCCAAGGAGAACGAGCCGCAGATCTGGAACGCACTGCGCTTCGGCTCGGTGCTGGAGAACGTGGTGCTCGACCCCGAGTCCCACGAGCCCGACTACAACGACGACCGCCTCACCGAGAACACCCGCGCCGCCTATCCCGTGGACTACATCGACAACGCCGTCATCCCCGGCGTGGGCGGGCATCCCCAGAACGTGGTCTTCCTCACCGCCGACGCCTTCGGCGTGCTGCCGCCCATCTCGCGCCTCTCCAACGACCAGGCCATGTTCCACTTCCTCTCCGGCTACACCGCCAAGGTCGCGGGCACCGAAGCCGGCGTGGGCAAGGACCCGGAGGCGACCTTCTCCACCTGCTTCGGCTCGCCCTTCCTGCCGCTCCCGCCCAAGGTCTATGCCGAGATGCTGGGCCGCCGCCTGAAGGAACATCACGCCCAGTGCTGGCTGGTGAATACGGGATGGTTCGGCGGGCAGTTCGGCGTAGGCAAGCGCATGAGCCTGCCCTACACCCGCGCCATGGTGCACGCCGCCGTGGATGGCCGACTGGGCAAGGCGGAATTCCACCCCGAGCCCGCCTTCGGGCTGAGCATCCCCAAGTCCTGCCCCGACGTGCCTGCGGAATTGCTGAGTCCGCGCAACGCCTGGGCCGACAAATCCGCCTACGACCGCAAGGCCGCCGAGTTGCTGGACCGCTTTGCCAAGAACTTCAAGAAGTTCGACGCGCCCGAGTCGGTGCGCGAGGCCGGCCTGGCGGCGCTGAAGAAGCCCGCCAGCGGCTCCGAGCCCCGCATGGTGGCCAGCGTCAAGCCGAATTGATGTTCGGTTTCTCTACTGGCAACCGTCGGAACGCCACGTGGTGGCCAGCGTCAAGCCGAACGGGCGCTCGGTTTCTTTACTGGCAACTGACAACCGGCAACTGACAACTGCCTTCCCATGTTCCTCCGCAAACTCCGCATCGAGTACGAAGCCGGCGGCAAGCGCCTTCCCTGCCCCATGAAGTGGCTGGACAGCTTCGCCATGCGCAACTTCACCAACTCTCCTGTCTTCGACGACACCCTGCCGGTCGCGGATGGCCGGATGGAGATCGGCGCGCGCGTGCCGCTTGAGGAGTTGAAGTCGGCCATGGAGGATTGGTTCCGGAAGAAGGGATACCTGACGAGGGATGCCACGCTCTCGGTGACCGAAACGAAAGACGAGAGGGCACGGCTTTAGCCGTGCCGTAAGCCCCCTCTTGGATTTGTCATCCCGAGCGAGCGCGACCGATCCCGCGTTGCGTGAGAAGGAGCGCGACGCGCGGGACCTTGCGTTTGCCTCAGAGCAAACCCCAGATCCTTCGACTCGGGTTTCCCGCGCTGAAGAAAGCGCGCGGGAGCCCTCCCTCGCTCAGGATGACAGCATTCTTGGGTTGGTTGATTGCCGAGGAGAGAGTCCTACCCCATAGGCGAGACGTTGCCCGAGCTGACCAGGCCTTCTTTGGTGACCTTGGTGACCATGAGGACCTTGTCGTCCACGTGAGAGCCGCCGCGGGAGAAGGCGGCCACGTCGGCGGAGACCGCGTCCACGATGTCGTGAGCGCTCCTGGAGCGATTGCGGGAGACGCAGGCGGCCAGGCGCTCGCTGCCGTATTCCTCCTCCTGGGGGTTGGAGGCTTCGACGATGCCGTCGGTGCAGCACACCAGGATGTCGCCGGTGGCCAGCTTCACCGAGCCGCGCGTGTACTCGGTCTGCGGGAACAGGCCCACCACCGTCCCGCCTTCGGTCAACTCGCGGTACTCGCCTCGCTCGCCGTGGATCAGGATGGGCGGCACGTGCCCGGCGTTGATGTAGTGCAGGCCGTTGCGCCGCGTGTCCACCAGGCCGAGGAAGACGCTCAGGAACTTCTTCGACTTGGTGTCGTTGTAGATCATCTCGTTGAGCGACACGGTCAGCACCTCGAGCGAGTGCAGGTGCAGGACCAGGGCGCGCAGCGTGGCCTGCAGGTTCGACATCACCAGCGCCGAGGAGACGCCCTTGCCCTCCACGTCGGCCACCACCAGCAGCAGCGACTGCGGGCCCAGGTTCAGGAAGTCGTAGTAATCGCCGCCCACTTCGAAGCAGGGCTCGTTGAGCACCGAGATCTCATAGCCGGGGACCACGGGCGGCGAGTCCGGCAGCAGGCTGCGCTGGATGCCGCGGGCCAGGGCCAGCTCCTTTTCCAGCCGCTGCCGCTCCAGCGAGTCGCGATGCAGGCGCGCGTTCTCCAGCGCCATGGCCATGTGCCCGGAGAGCTTGTTCAGGAAGTCTTCGTCCTCGCGGGTGAAGCGCGGTCCGCTCTTCTTGTTGAGCAGTTGCAGCACGCCCACAATCTCGCCGGTGCGGTGGCGGATGGGCAGGCTCAGGATGGAGCGGGTCTTGTAGCTGAACCGCTGGTCGAAGCTGTGGTCGTGGTAGTCGAGCGAGTAGGCGTCCTCGACGTTGACCGTCTCCCCCGTCTGCGCCACCCGTCCCGCCACACCCTGGCCCAGGGGCACGCGGATCTCCTGATGGTCGAGGCCGGAGGCCACGATGGACCACAGTTCCTTGTGCGGGTGGTCCACCAGGAAGACGGTGCCGCGGTCGGCGCCCACCTCGCTGCTGGCGATCTTCAGGATGAGCTCCAGCAACTCGGCCAGGTCGAGGGTGGAGTTGAGCAGGCGCGTGGCTTCGAAGAGCAGCGACAGCTGGGCGATGGACTTCTGCGCCTCGGCCAGGGCCGCGACGGGGTCCGCTCCCCCGGATGGCTTCTTCTTTGCGGCTGCTGGCACGGGCGTCTTCATGCGCTCCAAGCCCGCATGGATACGATTCGCGGGAGACAGGGGGGTAACTATATGCGGGCCGAGGTGGGCTTGTAAATACGGGCAGGACGCAAGTTCCCGGCGGCTTCAAATCACCCGATCACCCGATTCTACTTGTCGTAGTGCAGCAGGGAGAACACTTCATGTCCCTTGAGCTTCTCGCGGCCCTTGAGGAAGTCGAGCTCGACCACAAAGCCCAGGCCGGCGATGTCGGCGCCCAGGGACTGAGCCAGGCTGGCGCAGGCGTGGGCGGTGCCGCCGGTGGCCAGCAGGTCGTCCACGATGATGACGCGCTGGCCGGGCTGGACGGCGTCCTTGTGGATCTCCAGGGTGTCGGTGCCGTACTCGAGCTGGTAGGTCCACTTGGCGGTCTCGGCGGGAAGCTTCTTGGGTTTGCGCACGGGGACGAAGCCGGCGTTCAGGCGGTAGGCCAGCGCCGGGCCGAAGATGAAGCCGCGCGCCTCGATGCCCAGCACCAGGTCGATCTTGCGCTCCAGGTAATTCTCCGAGAGCGCGTCGATGAGCGTGGCGAAGCCGGTCTTGTCCTTGAGCAGCGTGGTGATGTCGTAGAACAGGATGCCCGGCTTGGGAAAGTCAGGGACCTCGCGGATGAGCCGCTTGAGCGGCTCGCAGTCAGTGGGCATGGGCTTACCAGGCTCCTTCGATGCGGAATGATTTCAGCTCAGGGACGGGCTCGGCGGGCAGTTCGTCCACCGCGTCCACGCGCGAGGCGCGGCACCCGGCCTGCAGGCGCCCGCGCAACGCGCGCAACTGTTCGCCCGACCCCATGGCCAGCACTTCCACCGTGCCGTCCACGTTGTTGCGCACCCAGCCGGCGATGCTCAGGATGCGCGCTTCCCGCTCCACGAACCAGCGGAAGCCCACCCCTTGCACCCGGCCTCGCACGATGAATCGGCGGCAGTCCATTGCAGTTGTCAGTTGCCAGTTGCCAGTTTCAGTGCGGCCGGTTTTGAATCCACCTTTTACCTTTTCCCTTTTACCTTTTCCTTCCAGCCCAGCCAAGCTATTTCACGCGTTCCAGATACACTCCCTCCGCCGTATCCACGCGAATGCTTTCGCCCTCGGCGATGAAGGGCGGCACCAGCACCACCAGGCCGGTCTCGAGTTTCGCCTGCTTCATCACGCTACTGGCGGTGGCGCTCTTCAGCCCGGGCTCGGTCTCCACCACCTTCAGGTCCACGGTCTGGGGCAATTCGATGCCGATGGCCCGGCCCTCGTGGAACTCGACCTTGAGCGCCAGGTTGGGGGTCAGGTAGTCCACGGTGTCGCCCAGGACCTCGCGCGAGAGGTGCACCTGCTCGTAGTTCTCGGTGTTCATGAAGCAGTAGCCGGAATCGTCCTTGTAGAGGAACTCCATCTCCGCTTCGTCCAGGGTCACCTTCTCCACCGAATCCTCGGCGCGGAACTTGTAATCGAGCATGGAACCGGAGCGCAGGTTGCGTAGCTTGGCCTGGATGAAGCCGCGCTTGTTGCCCGGCGTGCGGTGGTCCACGCTGAATACGGTGCACAGGTCTTTGCCGTGCATCACCACCATGCCGGGGCGCAGTTGGGTCGCAGGGATGTACATGGGGCCGAAACTTTCTCCTTATGGGATGGCGCGAGAGTTCCCGCTAGTAGAGCCGGAAGTTGACTTCGATGTTGACCTGCACGGCCACGGCCTGACCATCTTTCTTGGCCGGCTCGAACTTCCAGGTACGCACCGCCTCGATGGCCTTCTCATCCAGTCCCAGGCCGAGGGAGCGCTGCACCCGGACGTCGTGCGTCCGTCCGTCGGTGCCAATCACCACCAGGAGCACGACCACTCCCTGGTGCTTGGCCTTGCGGGCCTCCTCTGAAAACTCCGGCTCGGGCTGATACAGGATGCGGGGCGCGCTCACGCCGCCGCCCACGCGATAGATGCCGCCGCCGATGCCGCCGCCCCATCCCGGTCCTACGCCCGGCCCGCGGCCCGAACCCACGCCGCCTCCCGAGCCTGAGCCGATGCCGCCGCCGAAGCCGGTCCCGTTCGAAGGCGGGCCTACCGCCGCCATGGGATCGCCCAGCGGCCCGGTCTGCGGCAGCTTGATGTCCGGCGGGACCACCACCGTGGGCTCCACCGCCAGCTTGGGATCCGGATTGCGGATGACCGCGCTGGGAGGCGTGAATTGCTTATCCGAAAGTTTGGGAAGGGCGCCCTTGGAGGCCGCCATCTTGTCCCGGTCGCCGCCTCCGCCCCCGCCGCCGGCTTCTTTGTCCGAGGGCGGCAGCATGTAGGGGCTGATGTCCATCACCACGTCCACCACCTGCCGCTTGATCTCCTCTTTGTGCTTCACGAAGAGCAGACCGGAGATCATGAAGAGCGCAATCGCCAGGATGTGCACCAGGAAGGAAAGAACGAAGTTGTTTCTCTGCACTCCGTAGGTGCCGTAGCCCTCGCCGAACAGCGTGGGCAGGATGTCATGGCGCGGGCCCGCACCCTTGCCGGGTCCGTACGGCCGCTGATTCATGACAGTCGAGGACATGAGAACCCTACTAGTATAGCCGGGAGAGACGCCCTGGAAGTCCAGGAAGTTTCAACACCCCTCCCCCCACGTATTCTACTCCGATTGCCCCTTGGGCTGTCGCCCAAAAAGGCGGGAAAAGAAGCCGAAGAAGCCCCCGCGTTTTTTCTTCTTTTTCTCCGGCTGGGGAGCGGCGGCGGCAGCGGGCTCTGCACTGGCCAACACCGAGGTCTGGACGGCCGCGGCCGGCATGGGGACGGAGGCCAGGGGCAGGCGCTCGGAGGCGACTTCCGGGGGCGCGGGCGCGACCTCGGCGCCGCTGAACACCAGCGGCAGGTCCACCTGCACGTGCAGCTCACTGGGGGCGATCTCCGGCGGAGGCGCGGTCTCCGGGGCCCGGCTGGCTACCAACGCCGGCGCCGGTTCTTCTTTGGGGGGCGCGGGCGGAGGCTCTTCTTCCCTGACAGGCGGGGCGGGCGGCGCCGCGGCTTCCGCTTGGGCCGCGGGCGGTGGCCC
>CBRAFF010000114.1:0-5877 GCA_967755155.1 uncultured bacterium | reverse complement strand
CTGAAGCAGGCCCGCGCCCACGCCGGAGAACTCGCGGACTACGTGGACTACTTCCTGGGGAGCGCCCAACTCTCGAGCGGCGACGCGCGCGGCGCGGCCGCGACCCTGGAGGGCTTCGAGCAGCGCTACCCCGATTCCATCCTGCTGCGCGACGCGCTGATGCTCCAGGCGCGGGCGCTCGTGGCTACCGGCGACGCTGCCGCGGCCGCCCGCCTGCTGGAGGCGCATCGCGCTCCGCCGAGCGCCGAACTGGAGCTGGCGCTGGGCCGCGCCTATGCCGCCGCCGGCAAGCCCGAATCCGCCGCCGAAGCCTGGCGCCGCGCCTACTACACCATGCCGCTCGACTCCGACTCCACGGAAGCCGGCGCCCAGCTCAAGGCCTTGTCCGAGCGCGTCAAGCTGCCCGCTCCCTTGCAGTCGGAGCGTAAGCAGCGCGCCGAGCTCCTGCTGAAGGGCAAGCGCTACAAGGACGCGGCCGAGGAATATCGCGATCTGCTTTCCGAGCCCCACCTGACGGACGAGAACGGGGTGCGCTTGGGCCTGGGCGCCGCTCTCTACCGCACCACGAGGTACAAGGAAGCGCGCGACATCCTGGAAAAGATCCCGGAGTCGGCCGACGAGCGCAACGCCGAGCGCCTCTACTACCTGGCGGAGATGGCCCGCGGCCGCGACTCGAGCCGCTTTGCCGAGGTGCTGCAGGCCATGCGGAACAGCCCGTCCCCGGGTCCGTGGCTGGAGCAGGCGCTGCTTTCGGCCGGAAACTCGCAGCTCCTGCTGCGCAACTACGAGACCGCCGCCCGCTTCTACACCGAGCTCTACACTCGCTTCCCCAACGGCGCCAGCGCTTCCTACGCCCACTGGAAGACGGCGTGGCTGCGCTTGCGCCTGGGCGACTCTGCCCGCGCCCGCCGCCTCTTCGAGGAGCAGATCCAGCTCTATCCCGCCTCGCCCGAGGTGCCCAACGCCCTCTACTGGCGCGGGCGGCTGGCCGAGGAGGAGAAGGACCTGAACACGGCGCGCGCCTACTACCAGAAGCTCTCCGACCGCTTCCGCTTCTTCTACTACGCGGAGCGGGCGCGGGACCGCCTGCTGGTGGTCAAGATCGACGGCGCCGCCCCCGCCGTACCTCTGCTCAGCAAGATCCCGCCGGCGACCCGGCCGGTGCGCTTCGACCGCGCCTCCGCTCCGCCCGACAACCTGCGCGTCCAGAAGAGCTTCCTGCTGCAGAACGGCGGCCTCTTCGACCTCGCCATTGCCGAACTGGAGGCAGCCTATACCCAGGACGGCTCGCTCTGGGCCATGGGCGAGATGGCCCGCATCTACCAGTCCACCGGCCGCTACTGGCGCGCCATGCAACTGCTGAAGAAAGGCCTTCCCGGGTACTTTTCCCTGGAGATCGCCGACCTGCCGCGTCCCTTCTGGGAGACTCTGTTCCCCCGCCTCTACTGGTCCTACATCCAGAAACATTCCGGAGACAACCAGCTCGACCCTTTCCTGGTCGCCGGCCTCATCCGGCAGGAATCGGAGTTCCATGCCGGCGCCGTCTCCCGCGCCCGCGCCCTCGGCCTGATGCAGATCCTCCCCTCCACCGGGCGGACGTTGGCCCGGGAGATCAAGCTCCGCCGCTTCTCCACCAACATGCTGCTGGACCCCTCGGTGAACGTTCAGATGGGGACGCGCTACTTTCGCGGCCTGCTGGACGACCACGAAGGGACGCCGCAGTATGCCCTGGCCGCCTACAACGCCGGACCTCACCGGGTGACCGAGTGGCGGGACAACGGCCAGTATCGCGATGTGGACGAGTTCGTGGAGTCCATCCCCTTCACCGAAACGCGAGAGTATGTGCAGGCGGTGCTGCGCAACGCCGCCGTCTATCGCCGGCTCTACGGAACCCCGTAGCTCCTCCCACACAGGCGCAAAAAAAGGCCTCCGCCATGCGGAGGCCCGTGAAAGCCGGTGGGTTCGCTGCTTTCTAGTGGTGTCCTCCCGACATCCCTCCCGTGGCCCCTTCCTTCACGTCGATGGAGATGAGGAAGGCGTTGCGGTCGGAATAGGAGAACTTGTGGCCGGGCAGGTCGGAGCGGTGCTCGATGGACTTGTACATCTCGAAGCCGCCGTTCTTCTGCGCGCCGAAGTAGTTGACGTTCTGCATCACCACGCCTTTGCCGTCGGCGCCGGGCTCGCGCTTCAGCTTCATCAGGGCCATCTGCCCGCCGCCCAGCTTGGCCTCCACCACGTCGCCCGTGCGGCTGATCTCGATGGCAGCCTCCTGCACCTTCAGGTCGCCCCATTCCAGGCCGTAGGTCTTCAGGATGATGGGCGCCAGGACGTCGCGTTGCTCCTTGGTGGTGGCGGGATCGAAAGACACCACCACCCACTTGCCCTTCTTGTTGGTGCCCCATTCGTCGCCCAGGTCGCCGGTCAGCCAGTACTTGGCCCCGGCCAGGTTCACCTTGCCGGAATGGCCCGCGCGGACCTTCACCGCCATGTTGAACTCGCAATACGGGTGTTCGGCGTGCTTGTTGAAATAACAGGGGCAGAACAGGTGGCAACTGCAGGCTTCTACGTAGTCCGCCTGCATCCGCCACGCCGGGCCGCCGGGCTTGGAACCCATTAAGACCAGGGCGCAAAACGCCAGCAGGACGATGCGCATGATTCTCTTACGGTCCATACTCTCTCCTCTCGTGACGCCTAAGGCTAGCTGCCCAGAGCCGGGAGATGTGGCTGGTTCGGCGGATTGTAGCTTCCTCGCCAAACGCCCGTCAACAAAAAGGCCCCCGCCGGAGCGGAGGCCTTTCGCCAGGGAAGCCCGCGGTCAGGGCCAGATGCCGCGCGACCGGGTGGCGGTGGCCACGCGGTCGATGGCCAGGATGTAGGCGCCGGTCCGCATGTCCACCTTGTACTTGGCGGCGGTGGAATGTACGTCGGCGAACGCCTTCACCATGATCTTCTCCAGCTTGCGGTTGACCTCGTCTTCATCCCAGAAGAGCTCCTGCAGGTCTTGCACCCACTCGAAGTAGGAGACGGTGACGCCGCCGGCGTTGGCCAGGATGTCCGGCAGCACCAGGATGCCCTTCTCATACAGGATGGCATCGGCGCCGGGAGTGGTGGGGCCGTTGGCGGCCTCGGCCACGATCTTGGCCTTCACCCGCGACGCGTTGGCCAGGGTGAGCTGGTTCTCCAGCGCCGCCGGGACCAGAATGTCGCACTCCAGTTCCAGCACGTCTTCGCTGCTGATGCCCTGGGCGCCCGGGAAGCCCACCACCGAGCCCGTCTTGTGTTTGTGCGCCACCACCGCCGGCACGTCCAGCCCGTTGCGGTTGAGGATGCCGCCACTGGAGTCGCTGACGGCGATGACCTTCATCCCTTGTTTGGCCAGAAGCTCGGCGGCGATGCTGCCGGCGTTGCCGAATCCCTGGATGGCTGCGGTGGCGGTCTTGAAGTCGATCTTCTTGACCTCGCAGGCGGCGCGGATCACGAAGACGCAGCCGCGCGCCGTGGCCTCGTTGCGGCCCTGCGACCCGCCCAGGAACAGCGGTTTGCCGGTCACCACTCCGGGCGCGCTGTGGCCCAGGGTCATGCTGTAGGTGTCCATGATCCAGGCCATGACCTGGGCGTCGGTGTAGACGTCGGGCGCCGGGATGTCGATGGCGGGCCCGATGATGGCGGAGATCTCGTAGGCGTAGCGGCGCGTCAGGCGCTCCAGCTCGTCCTTGGACATGTGCTTGGGGTCGCAGATGATGCCGCCCTTGGCCCCGCCGAAGGGGATGTTCACCGTGGCGCACTTCCAGGTCATCCAGGAAGCCAGCGCCTGCACCTCGTCGTAGCTGACGTTGGGATGGTAGCGGATGCCGCCCTTGCAGGGGCCGCGGGAGTTGTTGTGCTGCACCCGGAAGCCCTGGAAGACGCGGATGGTGCCGTCATCCATCTTCACCGGCAGGGAGAGCATCAGCGCGCGGCGCGGGCGGCGCAGGATCTCGCGCAAGCCGGGCTCCAGATTCAGCTTCTCCGCCGCCGTGTCGAACTGGCGCATGGCGATGCGAAATGGATTCAAATCCTCCTGGGTCTCGATTGGGGACAGGACTGCCATAAATAGGGTTCTCCTTGGGTTGGATTTGAGTGCCTTCTCAGGCCGAGGTCTGCAGCAGTTCGGATTCCTCCACTTCCATGTCGAGCACCCGCACCTCTTCGCCCGTGATGGGGTCGGTGCGGGGATGGCCGCAGCGCGGGCATTCGCAGTCGTCGGCGGCGGCCTCGAAGTTGGTGCCGCAGTTGTGGCAGCGCCGGGTCACCGGCAGCACCCGGATCTCCAGCCGCGCCCCTTCGGCTACCGTGCCGCGGGCAACGGTTGCGAAGGCGGCTTCCAGCGCCTGCAGGTCGAAGTGCCGCAGGCCGCCGATGGCAATGTGCACACAAGCGATGTGGTGCACCGCGTTGCGATACGCGGCGCGGTCCACGATCTCCACAACCGTGTTGGCCAACTCGCGCTCGTCCATAGCGAAGGAAGCATACACCTGGGGCTTCCGGCAGGGCTAGTTCACCGATCACTTGCGCGTGTGACGGCCCCGGAAGGGCCCGTCCCTAGCGGCCGGAGAGGGCTTTTTCCTCGGCCGGCTTCTTGGCGAACAGGATCTCCATCACCAGCAGCAGCGCCCCCATCACGATGGCGCCATCGGCCACGTTGAAGGCCGGCCAGTGGTATCCGCCCATGTGGAAGTCCAGGAAGTCCACCACGTGCCCCTCCAGCAGCCGGTCCCACAGGTTGCCCACCGCCCCGCCCAGGATGAGCGCCAGGCCGAATCCCGTGGTGCTCACCCGGTGGCTGTTCCGCCATAGCAGGGTCGAAACCACGCCCAGCGCCACCAGCGAGAACAGGATGAGGATGGCCACGTTCCACTCCGAGTCGGAGAGCAGGCCGAAGGCGGCGCCGCGGTTCACCACGTGGGTCAGGCGGAAGAACCCGGGGATCACGGTGATGCTCTCGTGCAGCACGATGCGCTCGGTGATCACCCACTTCGAGGCCTGGTCGGCGAGGAACACTCCCACCGCTCCCAGAAAGTGGTACCTGCGCATGTCACGGCTCGCGGTCATTCCCGGCTACTTTCCTCCTGCGATCTCCGTGAGCGCCGCCACGCAGCGCTCACACACCGTAGGATACTGCATGCTTTCTCCCACGCGGGTCGAATAGTTCCAGCAGCGCTCGCACTTCTGCCCTTCGGCACGGCGCACCTGGACGCGCACGCTGGCTTGGGAGACGATGAACAGCGCGCACAGGTCCTTCTGGTAGCGCTCCAGCACCGAGCGCACCGGCGCCGGGGCGGCCAGGGCCACTCGCGCCTCCAGGCTGCCGCCGATGGTCTTGGCGTTGCGCGCGCCTTCCATCGCCTGCAGCGCCTGCTCGCGTGCCCCCAGCAGGACTTGCCAATCTGCTCGCAGCGCCTCCCGCTCCCCGGCCGCCACGCCCCGCTCCACCAGCTCTTCTTCGGCAGGGAAGAGCGCCAGGTGGACGCTGGCCGGCCGTCCCGCCGTCTGCGGCAGGTGACTCCAGATCTCGTCGGCGGTAAAGCTCATCATGGGCGCCAGCAGCCGCACCAGGGCTTCTCCGATCTTCCAGATGGCCGTCTGCGCCGAGCGTCGCGCCGGGGAGCGGGGAGCAAAGGTGTACAGCCGGTCCTTGAGCACGTCGAAGTAGAACGCGCTCAAGTCTACGATGCAGAAATCGTGCACCTGGTGGTAGACCTTGTGGAAGGCAAACTCCTCGTACCACTGGCGGGCCCGCGCCGTGACCTCGGCCGCGCGCAGCAGCAGGTAGCGGTCCAGGGGCTCCATCTCCGCCCAGGGCACCGCGTCCCGTGCCGGGTCGAAGCCGTTCAGGTT
>CBRAFF010000113.1:0-5907 GCA_967755155.1 uncultured bacterium | reverse complement strand
CGCCACGAACCAGTCCCCTTCTTTCCAAACGCTCGCCTTGAAAACTCTCTTCATATGCACACAAACATAACCCATTTTCACTTTGAAGATGCACCGGATGCAACGGAGCGCTTGGCGGCGGGCCACCAGCCCAGCCGGGGGAGGACGCGGGTGCGCAGCAGCGAAAGTGCCAGCATGGCCAGAATGATGATGGCGAGGCCGAGGGAGGCGCCGCGGATGCTTTGCGCGTGTTTGGGGAGGATGGAGAAGCGGCCGTAGACGAACTCGATGTGCACCCAGTAGACGAGCAGGGACGTGTTCCCGAGCTGGATGACGGGGCTGAAGCCCTTTGTTCCCAGGCCCCAGCGGCACCAGGCGTAGCTCAAGAAGAGAATCCCCAGCAGGAATCCCACGCGGATGAGAAAGAAGTTGGGACTGGTGTGCCAGAAGTCGTGGACGGCGTAGAGCTGGACGGGCTGCGCCTCGAGCCAGCGGGCGCCCTGGACCAGGGCCACGCCGCCCACGCCCAAGAGCGCGAGCGCCGCGGCTTCATGGCGGCGGGCCCAGTCGGTGAAGAGCGCGAAGCCGGCGGCCATCCCGGCAAAGGCGAAGGCGACCCAGGGAAAGATGGGGAAGAGCCAGGCCTGGGGCTGGTCGAAGACGTGGACGCCGTTGATGTAGGACTCAAGCGGCCAGGCAAGAAAGCGCGGGCGCCAGGTGGTCCAAAGAGGCGGGGTGAGCAGAGAGATGGCCAGCGCAGCAGCCACGGCGGCGGCAAGGGTAAGGCGGCGGGCGCGAGCGACGCCGGTTCCCTTCCCTCCCGCAGCCAGGCGCGCGACGGCGCCCATCAGGATCATCGACAGGCCCAGCATGTTGAGGATGTCCACGCGGAACAGGTCGGTCCACGGCGCCCAGGGGAAGGCGATAAGGTATTCCTGCAGGCGGAAGGCGAGGCCGAGACCCCAGATCTCCAGGCCGCGGGACATGGTAGCGCGCGCGATCTGGTTGGCGGCGACTCCCTTCTGGCGCAGGCGATCGACCACCAGCGCGGAGGAGATGCCGGCGAGAAACAGGAAGAGCGGCGCGGGGAAGGTCCCCAGGAGCTGCGAGTACATGAAGAAGGTGGAGTGGCGGGCCTCGGGACTGAGCCAGGCGTCGTAGGCGTGCGTCTGGAACATGAGCAGGCAGGCGAGACCGCGCATCCAGTCGATGTAGGCGAGACGGGAGGAAGCGGGGGCGGACACGAGCCAGAGTTTACAGGGGTGCGGGGCTGTTCTTGAACCTGATTGCTTGCCGGATGATGTACCTCAGCGGCTAAAGCCGGCCTCCAACCCTGGCCGCTGAATGCAGGCCTAAAGGCCTGCTCCACCCAACTTCTACCTTACGGCTGGCCGGCGGGCGAGGGTTTGGAGCGGGGCGGAGGCGGGCTCTTGCGGCGAGCGGAGTTCTCGCCCAGGTCCTCGCCGAAGCGCAAGCGCAGCACGCTGGGTGGCTTGTCGCCGCGCGGGATGACGAGGAACAGGTTGGTGTATTCGCTGGAGCGGATCTTGATGCGCGGGGCGTAGCCGAGTTCGTTGAGGATGTCGGGCAGGGTGTCGCTGTGGCCCACGATGAGCACCACATCCTTGCTGTGGCGGGAGCGCAGACGCTCCACCACCGGCTGGGGACGGTCCTGGTCGATGATCTTGACCTCCAGGTGCAAAGCGCGGGCCAGGGGCGCCGCCGTATCCTGCGTGCGCACCGCCCGGCTGGCGTAGATGACGGTGATGCCCGCGTCTTTCAAGGTCTCGGCCAGCAGGCGAGCGCGCGCCCTTCCCGCCTTGGAGAGCGGCGTATCCAGGGCCTGCATGCTCTCTTCGATCTTCTCCGCGTGGCGGACGAGGAAGATAGCCTGCTGGGCGGCCGCCGAAGGCAGCAACCCCATGGCCAGGAAGGCGAGTGCGAGAGACCGCATCAGTGTGCGCATGGGAAGCTCACTTGCGTTTCAGCACGGCCTTCACCGCCTGAACGATGTAGGGCGCGGTGAGTCCGTATCTTTCCATCAACTGGTCGGGCGTACCGGACTCCGCGTAGGTGTTCTGGATGCCGACGAACTCGATGGGCACGGGGCAGGAGCGGGCGGCGGCGGCGGCGACGCGGGAGCCCAGTCCGCCGTCGAGCACGTGCTCCTCGGCGGTGACCAGGGCGCCGCAATCGCGCGCGGCGGTGGCGACGGCTGCCTCATCCAGCGGCTTCAGGGTGTGCATGTCGAGGACGCGGGCGGAGATGCCCTCTTCCTCGAGCTGGGCCTGGGCCTGCAGGGCGTAGCCGACCTCGAAGCCGCAGGCGACGATGGCTACGTCGCGGCCGGAACCGTGGACTTTGGCCTTGCCGATCTCGAACGAATCGTTGGGGCCATAGACGACAGGCGCCTTGGCGCGGCCGGTGCGCATGTAGCAGGGCCCCACGTGCTCGGCCATGCGGTGGACCAGGGCGCGGGCGGCGAATTCATCCGCGGGATGGATGACGACGAAGCCGGGAAGGGCGCACATGAGCGCCAGGTCCTCGACCGACTGCTGGCTGGGGCCGTCTTCGCCGATGGAGATGCCGCCGTGCGAGCCGCAGAACTTGGCGTTCACCCCGGGGTAGGCGACGGACATGCGCAGCTGGTCGTATCCCTTGTCGCAGAGGAAGACGGCAAAGGAGGAGGCGAAGGGGATTTTGCCGGAGAGCGCCAGGCCGCCGGCGATGCCCACCATGTTGGCCTCGGCGATGCCCACGGTGAAGAAGCGGTCGGGGAATTCCTTGCCGAAGGTGGCGCTGAAGGTGGATTTGGCGAGGTCGGCGTCGAGAGCGACGACGTTGGGATTCGCACGGCCCAGTTCGGCCAGGGCTTCGCCGTAGGCCTCGCGCGTGGCCTTGCCCATCTTGAGCTCGAATTTGGTGGTGGCTTTCACAGCGGCGCTCGCTTCCAAAGTTTATCCCCTCAGGGGCTAAAGCCCTTGTCTTCTCGCTAGCATTTACGGCACGACTGAAGTCGTGCCCTCTCGTTTGCCGTGCCGTCCCGCAGGGTCAAGAGCCCAGATCCTATAGCGTCACCGCTTCCAATTCCTTGACCGCGGCTTCCACTTCCTCCGGCTTGGGGGCCACGCCGTGCCACTTGATGTTGTTCTCCATGAAGGAGACGCCCTTGCCCTTCACCGTGTTGGCGAGGATGACGGTGGGTTTGCCGCTCGAGTTCGCGCGGGCCTGTTCGAGCGCCGGGATGACCTGCTCGAAGTCGTGCCCATCGATCTCGCGGACGTTCCAGCCGAAGGCCGCCCATTTCTCCTTGAGCGGGGAAAGGGAGAGGATCTTGTCGGTCCAGTCATCGAGCTGCTGGTGGTTGTTGTCCACGATGACGGTGAGGTTGGAGAGCTTGTGGAAGGGGGCGAACATGGCGGCTTCCCAGTTCTGGCCCTCCTGGATCTCGCCGTCGCCCACCAGGACGAAGATGTGGGAGTCCTTCTTATCGAGGCGGGCGGCCAGCGCCATGCCGACGCCGATGGAGATGCCCTGGCCGAGCGAGCCGGTGGAGGCTTCGAGCACGGGCAGCATGCGTTTGTCGGGGTGTCCCTGGAGGGGCGAACCCAGCTTGCGCAGGGTGGGCAGCACGGCGGGGTCGAGGTAGCCGGCGGCGGCGTAGACGGCGTAGAGCGCCGGGCAGCCGTGTCCCTTGCTGAGGACGAAGCGGTCGCGCTCCGCCCAGCCCGGATTCTTCGGGTCGTGGCGGAGCACGCGGAAGAAGAGCGCAGTCAGGAGCTCGACCTCGGAGAGCGAGCCGCCGGGATGTCCGCTGCCGGCCGCGCCGATCATCTTGACGATGTCGATGCGCAGCCCGCGTGCGATGCGCTTCAGCTCAGGAATGCTGGGCTGGGAAACTGCCGGCACGGTCATGGGCGGATTTGGTCTCCTGCAACGGCGCGCCGGGGAGCGGAGGCCGATGCGGCCGCGAGTCTCTGGGAAGCAGGCGGACGTCCGCGTTCGGCCTGGGCGGCAGGCTCGGCTTCCTCCGCTGCCGCGGCTTCCTTGGCTTTGCGCACGTAGCGCTTGCCGGTGGAGGTGAGGAAGCGCGCCAGGCGCCGTGCTACGTCTTTCAGAAGGATCTGATCGCGGGGACCGAAGGCGTTGGGGCGGTCGCTCTCCACGTCGATCACCCCCAGCACGCGTCCCACGATCTTGATGGGGACGACGAGCTCCGACTTGGTCTCCAGAAAGCACATGCTGTAGGTGGGATCGGCGGAGACGTCGGGGATGACCTTCATGAAACCGCTCTCGCCCACCGTGCCCACGTTGCCCTTGCCGAAGGCGAAGCTGTGGCAGGGCGGCACCGGACCGCGGAAGGCCTGGCGTACCACGCGCTCGCCCGCCACCAGATAGATGCCCACCCAGAAGTAGCGGCGCTGGTCGTAGAGGATCTCGACCGTCTTTTCCAGCGGGGAACTGCCCTTCACCGGGCGGACCTTTTCGGCCAGCATCCGGTCGAGGGCGGCCAGCACTTCGCGGGGAGTGCGAATGCGTTTCACGCGCAGTCCTTAGGAGATTTTTTGGGGAACGACCTTAAGTGTAACCGGGGCGGAAAGTGCGGTCAACGCGGCATTTTCGGTGAGTTGAGGAAAAACCTACCACAGAGACACAGAGGCACAGAGATGCACAGAGAAGGCGCGGCGCCGGACGCGACCCAGAGACCGCCGAAGTCCCCACGCTAGCGCCCAAAACCGGGGCGCGAACGTGGGCCACCCTCCGCCTTGCCAGGTGCCCGGAGACGCCCTGACAGGCGTCTCTACGACGCTTCCTCGTTGCCGGCGAGACGCCGGCGCTACCCTTTCTGCGCCTCTGATTCTTTGGCCGGAGACGCCCTGACGGGCGTCTCTACTCACCCTGGCGGGCAGGGGCAAGCCGGGGCGGAATCCGAAGATTTTCCTTGACTGAATGACCGTTCATTCAGTAGCATACCCTCAATCATAGAAGCCGGCGCGCGCCGCGGCCATCCTCACCCCACATCCGATGCGGCGCGCGCCACTGCTTTTCTGCTGAGCGTGGATGGGAGCGTCCCATGTTTTTCGCCACCGACTCTGCGGCTCCCTCCTCCGGCAGGGCGAAAACCTCTCTTCCGCATCCCCAGGCTGATACCATGCGCAACGTGGAGCCCTCCGTACCTCTGAAGTCCATCCGGCGCGTGGCGGTGCTGGGCGCCGGGACCATGGGAGCGCGCATCGCCGCGCACCTGGCCAACGCCGGAGTTCCCTGCTTCCTGCTGGACATGGTCCCCCCCGCCAAGGCGGGCGAGGCGCCCGCTTCCACACGTGAGGAGCGGAACAAGATCGCCGCCGCGGGATTCGAGGCGGCGCGCAAGTCCAAGCCCGCGGCCTTCTGCGAGGCTTCCCTGTCGCGGCTCATCACCCTGGGCAACTTCGACGACGACATGAAACTGGTGGCCGAGGCCGATTGGATCATCGAGGCGGTGGCCGAGAACCTCGACATCAAGCGCGCGCTGCTGAAGAAAGTGGAGGCGGCGCGGCGGCCGGGGTCGATCGTCACCACCAACACCAGCGGCTTGCCGGTCGGGAAGATCGCCGAGGGATTCTCGGACGACTTCCGCCGCCACTGGTTCGGCACGCACTTTTTCAATCCCCCGCGCTACATGCGCCTCTTGGAGATCATCCCCACGCCGGAGAGCGACGCGGGCGCGGTGGCCGCGGTCACGCACTTCGCGGACGTGCTGCTGGGCAAGGGCATCGTGGTGGCGCGCGACACGCCCAACTTCATCGCCAACCGCATCGGGACCTTCTCCGTGCTGAACGTGATGCGGCTGATGCAGGAGATGGACCTCTCCATCGAAGAGGTGGACGCGCTCACCGGAACGGCGGTGGGCTGGCCGCGCTCCGCCACCTTCCGCACCATGGACCT
>CBRAFF010000112.1:0-5948 GCA_967755155.1 uncultured bacterium | reverse complement strand
AGGTGTCGAGCGAGGAACTGCGCAAGTGGCTGGAGAACCTGAACGACGAGGACCTCGGCCGCTACAAGATGTGAGAAGCAGTAGCCAGTTGCCAGTACTCAGTTGCCAGTCAAGCCCTGCGAGAATCGTCCCGCCTCCTCTGCCCAGGGCTGGTTTCTACTGACAACTGGCAACCGGCAACTGGCAACTTTGTCACCCATGCCTGACCCCTCGGAACAGCTCGCCCGCCTGGTCGAGGCCGGCTTCACGCTGGAAGCCTTCGAGCGCTTTCCCAGGTCGCTGGGTGTTCTGAAAGGCGACTGCATCGCCCTGGTCGAACCCACGCCCGAGGGGCTGAAGCTCATCGGCACGCCCGGCTGGCGCATGGGCGAGGTGATGGGTCTGCTGGTCACCAAGGAAGGCCGCCAGGTCTTCCAGGCAAAGGCCGAGACCCTAGAGGCCACCCCGGAGAGGGTAGAGGCCCTAGCCCGCTTCAGAGCAGAACTGACCGCACTTCTATAGGCTCGCAGATGCGGCGCGGCCGCATGGCCGCACGCAGTTTACGTAGTTAACATAATATCTGTTATCGGACGTTACCTATTGCCAAGGGATTGCTCCCCGCTCCAGCCCCAGCACTACCCGGGGATGGAACAAAGTCCCCGCTACCCGCGTGGCTATCGCCACCAGCTCCCCCTGCCCTCGAAAGACCTTCACCTGCCTGGCGCCGGACATCTCCGGCAGATTGACCGCTGTGCCGCTGCACACCTTCCCCAGGCTGTCTTCCGGCGCCGTGACCGCCGGCAGGGCCGGCAGCAGCCGCCGCGGGTGCACGAGCACCTCCTGCGCCGTCCCGCCCTTGACGGCCGCTTCTACCTCCTCCAGCGTCCTGGCATCACCCAGGTCAAACTCCGCCACCGCCGTCCGCCTCAGACGCGCCAGGTGACCTCCCGTCCCCAGCGCCTTGCCCAGGTCGTGGGCGATGGACCGCAGGTAGGTCCCCGAGGCCACCCGCGCCCGGAAGGTCGCCCGGTCTCCCTCCAGCCCCAGTATCTCGAACTCGTGCACCTCGACCGTCACCGCCTTGAGCGCGACCTCCTGCTTCTTTCGCGCCAGCTTGTAGGCGGGCACCCCCTGGATCTTCTTGGCGGAGAACGGCGGCGGCATCTGCACGATGCGTCCCTGGAACTGCCTCGCCGCGGCCCGCAGTTGCTCCAGGGAGAACCCGACCGCCACTGGGGCCCTTGTGGCCTCCCCCTCGGCGTCATAGGTGTCGGTGGCGAAGCCGAAGCGGATCTCCCCCACGTAGCTCTTCTCGCAGCCCACGTAGAACTGCGCCAGCCGAGTCATGCGCCCCAGCACCAGCGGCAGGACTCCGGTGGCCATGGGGTCGAGCGTGCCCAGGTGCCCGACGGCGCGCTCGTCCATCAGGCGGCGCACGCGCTGCACCACGTCATGCGAGGTCAGGCCCGCCGGCTTGTCCACCACCAGCACTCCGTTCATCGGCTCCGCCTGTGTGCTATTTTGGAGTGGCTCACCCGGTTTCGCCCCCGCAATCGGCCCAGCATATGATTCCCCTTCGCGACGACGCGCCGCGCTTCTCTACCCCCTGGGTCACCTATTTCCTGGTCGCCCTCAACGCCCTGGTCTTTCTCTTCGAGCTGATGCTCGAGCCTTCGGGCCGCATGCAGTTCTTCTTTCAGTTCGGAGTCGTCCCCACTCACATCCAGGGATTGCTCCAGGGCCAGCCCGGCATCACCGCGGAAGCCGCCCTTCTGCCCGTCTTCACCTCCATGTTCCTGCATGCCTCGTGGCTCCACCTCATCGCCAACATGTGGGCGCTCTGGATCTTCGGCGACAACATCGAAGACTACTTCGGCCCCTTCCGCTTTCTCCTGTTTTACCTGGCCGCCGGCATCGCGGCCAACGGGGTGCACACGATTTTTAATCCCGGCTCCGCCGTGCCCAGCGTGGGGGCCAGCGGCGCCATCGCGGGGGTGATGGGAGCGTACTTTCTCCTTTACCCTTCGGCGCGGGTCCTGATCCTGCTTCCTTTCACCTGGTTGCCGGCGTGGGTGATGCTGGGCTACTGGTTCCTGGTGCAGTTCCTGGCGGGCGCCGCCACCAGCATCTCCTCCACCGGCCAGGAGACCGGCGGCATCGCCTTCTGGGCCCACGTCGGCGGATTCCTGGCCGGCGTCACCCTCATCAAGCTCTCGCCCAAGCGTCCCCAGCGCTATCGCTATCCCGACTGGTAGCCCGCTACTTCAGTTCTTCCATCTGCTCCATGCGCCGCCGCAGGGTGGCGCGCAGCGCCTCGGGCGCGGAGAGGTTGCACGCCACCAGCAACCACAGCGGGCGCGTCGCATCCTCGGCCAGCATCTTGAGCGTCTTGGCGTCGGCGTTGGGATGCCGGGCCACGTTCTCCTTCACCGCGTCGTAGGAGTGCCGGGCCAGCAGCGCCAGCACCGACGATGGCGTGCTGGGGTTCTCCGCGATGTTGCGCAGCAAGAGGTAGTCATCCGCCGAAGCCTGGCGCGCCATCTCGGTCAGTTGGCCGGGCGTGAGCTTCCGGTCGCGGGCCCGTTGCACGTAGTCGTCCCAATCGGCATGGAAGCGGTTGAGCTCTGCCGTGCGCTCGGCGATCATCGCCTCCAGCTGTGCCTTCTCCTCTTTGGTCTTGGCCGGGTTGCGCTGGAACTTTTCCAGCGACTGCACCACCGCCAGCAGGTGCTGGCGCTCCCCGTAGATGATCTGCGAGGTGCGCTTGACCGCCTTGTAGTCGGCTGCTCGATCGGATTTCCGCATGTGAGGGCGCTTCCGGGGCCTGGGAGTTGGGTGGATTCTACTAGATGGACGCTCGTGCGCCTACGCTCCTCAGGTCCCGTTCCCGGTCCGGGTGCGGATGAGCGACAGGAACTCCTCCCGCGTCTCCTGGCAATCGCGGAACACGCCCAGCATGGACGAAGTCACGGCGGCCGAGTGCTGCTTCTCCACTCCCCGCATCATCATGCACAGGTGCCGCGCCTCGATGACCACGCCCACGCCCTGGGGTTCGATGGCGCGCTGGATGGTCTCCGCGATCTGCGTGGTCAGCCGCTCCTGCACCTGCAGCCGCCGCGCGAAGATGTCCACGAGCCGCGGGATCTTGCTCAGCCCGATCACCTTGCCGCTGGGGATGTAGGCCACGTGCACCTTGCCGAAGAAGGGCAGCATGTGGTGCTCGCACAGGCTGAACATCTCGATGTCCTTCACGATCACCATCTCGTCATAGGTCACGTCGAACAGCGCGTCTGTGAGCGTCTTCTCCGCGTCCTCGTGGTAGCCGCGGGTCAGGTACTGGAGCGCCCGCTCCATGCGCTCCGGCGTCCGCACCAGGCCGTCGCGCTCCGGGTCTTCGCCCAGCCGCACCAGCAACTCATGCAGCAGCTCCTGCATCTCCGCCTGCTTCAGCGTGACGGGCTCTTCGGTCTTCTTCACGGATGTCACCTGCCTTCCCTTCTCTCCCCACCATTCTCTCCAGCGTACTCGAAAGCGTTGAGCATGGTCTCTTCCAGGCGGACTTTCTCCACACGCGCCGCGCGGAACCCGCTCGCCAGCCGGTCGTAGACCTCGATGCAAAGGTTCTCGGTGGTCGGCACCTTGTCGCGGAAGGGCTCCAGCCGGTTGAGATTGGAATAGCCGAAGGGCTCCAGGACCTCGCGCGTGACCAAGCCGTCCAGCTCCACGATGTCGCAGACCATCCCGGTGCGCGCCTCCACCGGCCCGGCCACGGTGACCTCGAGCGTGTAATTGTGCCCGTGTCCGTGCGGGTTGTTGCACTTGCCGTAAGTGCGCCGGTTCTCCGCCGCCGACATGCGCTCGCTGTGCAGCCGGTGCGAGGCTGGGAACCAGTACCGCCGTGTGAGGTGCGCCTTCATGGTTCTCCGTAGTAGTCCACGAACAGGTCGGGACTCTCGTACACCCGCACCCGGTCGAGTTCCGCCCGCTTCATCCGCGGCTTGAGCCGGGCCCAGATGGCGATGGCCAGGTTCTCGGTCGTCGGGATCTGATGCTTGAATTCCGGCACTTCCTTGTTGAGGAAGCGGTGGTCCATCGCCTCCAGCACCTCGCGGTTCAGGATCTCCTTCAGCTCTTTCAGGTCGAGCACGAAGCCCGAGCGCGCGTCCACCCGGCCCTTCACCGTCACTTCCAGCAGGTAGTTGTGTCCGTGTCCGTGGGGATTGTTGCACTTCCCGAAGAGCCGCCGGTTCTCCTCTGCCGAGAGTTCCGGGTTGTGGTAATAGTGCGACGCGGCGAACTCCGCCTTGCGCGTCAGGTAGACCACGCCGTTCTTGCTCGCCTTGGCTTTCTTGCTCACCGGGTCGTCTCCAGCGGTTGGGCGTCCGCGGCCCGCAGCCCGCCCGCATCATCGCGGATGCCTTGAGGGTACGTCCTCCCCTTCCACTCCACGCTTCCCCGCGCCCCATGGTGCCGCTGCGAGCGCACCAGCAGGACCGCGAACAGCGGCAGCCCGAAGACGGCCAGGTCGTTCTCCCACGCGCCAAAGTGCGCCCGGCGGATGCGCCCCAGGAACGCGATCCAGGTGATGGCCAGCACCAGCAGCGCCAGCATCGCTCCCCCGAAGTCGAACCAGAACGTCCCAAAGGCCACGAGAATGGCGCCGGCGATGAGCAGGAACTCCATCCCGCGCCGCGCCGCCAGCCGCATTGGATGCGGGAACAGCAGCGCCAGATTCTTTGTCCAGCCCTCCCACATCTGCCCCAAGCTGCGGTACATGCGCGTCCGCACCGCCTCTCCGCCATAACGGAAGCGCAGCACCCGGCCGGACCGCTTCACCCGCCGCGCCAGGGCGACGTCCTCCAGGAGCGCCCCAGCCACGCCGCGATGCCCTCCCACGGCGTCATACGCCTCGCGCGACATCATCAGGTACTGCCCGTTGGCCGCCGCCACCGGCGACTTCGGGTCGCACACCTTCGACGGCGGATAGGCCGCCGTCAGCTCGGCAAAGATCACCGGCATCAGCGCCCGCTCCCAGAAGCTCTCGACCTCCTGCCGCGGAGAATACGAGAGCAGCGCCGCGCCGTGCTGTTCCGCTTCGGCGACCGCAGCGGCGAGCGACCCCGGCTGGTGCACGGTGTCGGCGTCGGTGAAGAGCAACCAGCGTCCCCGGGCTTTCTGCGCTCCCTGCCATACGGCGTGGTTCTTGCCGGTCCAGCCCTGGGGTAGCGGTCCGGCGTCCATCACTTGCGCCTGCGGGAACGATTCGGCGATGGCCCGGGTGCGGTCGGTCGAGCCGTCGTCCACCACCAGGATCTCGAAGGCCACGCCCGGCTGCCCCGCCAGCGACTCCAGGCAGCGGCCCAGGCATAGTTCCTCGTTCCGTGCGGGCACGATCACCGAGACGGCGGGAACGCCGCCGCTTCCCTGCCCTGCGCCGCTGGGGTTCGATGTCATCCCGGGGCCAAACGTTTATTATACGGATGTGCCCCGCTCCTCACTCCGGCTCCTGCTGCTGCCGCTCTTCCTGCTGGCCGCCTGCGATCGCGTGCCGCAGCCGCCGCTGGTCGACCGTCCCGCGCCCGAGTTCTCCGTCCAGGATTCGGGCCGCACCGTCGCACTCAAGGACCTGCGCGGAAAAGTGGTGGTGCTGAACTTCTGGGCCACCTGGTGTCCGCCCTGCGTCGAGGAGCTGCCCTCGCTGGTCGCCATGCAGGCGCAGATGCGCGGCCAGGTCACCGTCTTCGCCGTCAGCGTGGACGAGGACGAAGAGGCCTACCGCCAGTTCCTGGTCGACCACCGGGTGGACCTGCTGACCGTTCGCGACCCCAGCCAGAAGAGCAACCGGCTCTACGGCACCGTCAAGTTTCCCGAGAGCTACATCATCGATCCCGCCGGCATCGTGCGCCGCAAGTACGTGGGGCCGGTGGATTGGACCCAGCCCGCCGTGCGGGAGTTCCTGGCAAAGTCTC
>CBRAFF010000111.1:0-5954 GCA_967755155.1 uncultured bacterium | reverse complement strand
AGGGGTTGGCGGAGGTGGAGTAGGAGCAAGGAGCAAGGAAAAAGTAAAAAGGAAAAAGTAAAAAGGAAAAAGCAGGAAAAGGGAGAGGGCAAAGGGCAAAGGGAAAAGGGGCAAAGGGAATGCAAAATGCAAAATTAAAAATGCAAAATTGGAACCAAGCAAGCCACAGCTAACCACCAAGCACGGCAAAACCCAGCCGCCACGACCAACAGCCAAGGACCAACAGCCAAGGACCAAAAGCCAAGGGCCGACTTGCTCCCAGCTCGCGGCTAGAAGCTAGCAGCTACTTGGCTGACTTCAGGATCTCCTGGGCCAGGTAGTTCTCGATGCGGGCCTCGTCGCGGACGGTCTCGTAGTAAGCGGCCTTGAGGAGCTGTTCGCGGCGGTTGCGCAGTTGTTCGCGGATGGCCTGCTGCACCCGGGGGTCGTTCAGGTCGCGCTGGCCGGCGGGCTCCTTGCCCAGCAGCTTGACGATGCGGTAGCCCAGCACCTGGCGGCCGGCGCTGACGGACAGGATGCCGGTGGTCTCGCCCGGCTTCAAACGCAGGACGGCATCGCGGGTGGCGGGCTCCTGCACGGCCATGCTCTTGAGCGAGGACTCGGGAGCAAATCCCATGTCGCCGCCGTTGGAGGCGGTCTGGGGGTCCTCGGAGTAGTTCATGGCGACGGAGCTGAAGTCTTCGCCGC
This sequence comes from uncultured bacterium, assembly GCA_967755155.1. Taxonomy (GTDB): domain Bacteria; phylum Acidobacteriota; class Terriglobia; order Terriglobales; family Acidobacteriaceae; genus DASYVL01. The sequence continues at coordinate 5,267 of CBRAFF010000111.1, read as the reverse complement.
TCTCCAGCCGGTTCATGACCATTTGCGCCTTGCCGCGGGCCTCGGCTTCGTTCTGCGCCTTGCTGTTCTTGAGGTTCCGCACCTGGGGGTCGGGCCGGGCGGTGACCAGGATTTGGCCCAGGTGGTACTGGGCTTCGATGAGGTTGAACTCCGCCTTGTGCTCGTTGTAGTAGGCGGTGATGTCGGCGTCGGCGATGGAGATCTTGGAGGTGACCTCCTTGTTGAGCACCTTCTGCACGGTCAGGTTGCGGCGGAGGTCGAGCTTGTAGTCGTCGACGGTGAGGCTCTTGTCCTTCAGGCGGCGGTCGAACTCCTCCGCGGTGTAGGGCGCCTTGATCTCGGTGAGCTTGTTGTCCACCTCGGCGTCGGTGGCCAGCAGGCCGAGCTTCTCGGCGCGCTGCATCATGATCTCGTTGTCGATGAGCTCGCGCAGGATGTTCAGGCGGAGACTAGTGGCGGCCTCCCCGCTGGGCTTCTGGGGCGCGCCCGCGGTCTGGTTGGTGTAGTACTTGTCCACCTCCGAGCGCAGGATGGCCTTGCCGTTGACCCGGGCCACCACGTCGCCCGAGCTCTGCTTCTTGCTGCAGCCGGCCAGGGCCGCCAGCAGCAGCAGCGCGCTCGCGGGTACCACCAGACGAGACCACATTCCGTGACGTTTCAAGCAGTTCCTCCCAAGCACCGGTCAGCGCCGGAACCTTCGATTCTAACCCAGGACCGCGGGCGCAATGCCCTGTCCGCGCGCCTCACTGCGGGCGCGCCGGCGCTGCCGGAGCGGGCTGCGGCGCGGCAGCGGCCGCGGGAACGGGCTGCCCGGCGTCGCGCAGGGCGGCATCGAGGAAGCCGCGCAACTCCTCCTCGGGCGCGGCGTAATCCACCTTCTCGCCGTTGATGAACAGATTGGGAGTGGAGTTCACCCCCAGCGCCTCGGCTTCCTTCACCGAGGCCTTCACGGCGGAGTCGTCCTGTTTCTGGATGCAGGATTGGAGCTTCGGCAAGTCGAGACTGCGCTTGCGTCCCTGCTCCACCGCCGCCTGGTCGAGGGCGGCGGACTGGCCCTCGAGCTTGCGGTTCTGCCCCTTGATCTCCGCCTGGTTGAAGTGGACGTAATCGCTGAAGTCCCAGTAGGCGTCGTGATTCTGCGCCGCCAGGCAGCCGGCATTCACCGCGGCGCGATTGGCCCAGGGATGGATCTCGTAGAGGGGGTAATCCTTGTAGATGAAGCGCACCCGGGCGCCGTAGGTCTTCAACAGGCCGGGGAACAGGGCGCGGTGCATCTGGGCGCAGTAGGGGCACTGGAAGTCGTCATAGACGACCACGGTGACCTTGGCGTCGGGGTTGCCGCGCACCGGGCGGCCGCGCAGGTCGATCTTGGACATCAGTTCGGCGTAGGGGTCCTTGGCGATGTCGATCTTGGTGTAGCGGATGAGCGTCTTCTCGTCCTGCGAGACCAGGAACTCGTAGACCGTCTTGCGCTGGCTGGTGAGGGTGACCGTGACCAGGTCGTAGCCGGTGAACTCGCTGGGGCGGCGCCCGCCCACCTGGATCTGGACGTTCGACGGGATGCTGAAATAGGTGCGGATGTGCCGCTGGATGCGCTGCTCCAGCTCCCGGGCGACGGGCTTGCCCGGGCCCTCAGAGGCGCCGGCGGGGGAACGCTGGGCGGAACAGCCCACGCACACCAGCACCGCCAGCAGCAGGACGTATCTACGGAGTGCAAGGAATGAAGGCATAAACAGTGATTATCTCACAGGAGCCGCACAGCCGAGGACGGCTGTGCCACACGGTCCGTGCCGGCGCCGGCGCGCGACTCAGGATGACAGCGTCTTGATTGCGGCGGCCGGCAGCAGCGCGTTCAGGGAGCCGGAGCGGAAGCCTTCGAGGTCGAGGGTGACGAAAGTGAAGCCCAGCTCCCTGAAGATGCGGGTGAAGCGGGCGGCCATCTCGGGGGAGAGGGCGCGGGGCAGCTCGTCGGGGGCGATCTCGATGCGGACCAGGTCGCCGTGGTGGCGGACGCGGCACTGGCGGAAGCCGAGTTCGGCCAGCGCCTCCTCGCCGCTCTCGATCTGGGCCAGGGCCTCCGGGGTGACGGCGAGGCCGTAGGCGAGGCGCGAAGAGAGGCAAGGGGAGGCGGGCTTCGCCCACACCCGCAGGCCGGCGGCGCGGGCCAGGGCACGGACGTCGGCCTTGGTGAGCCCGGCTTCGAGCAGCGGCGCGGCCACGCCGTGCCCGGCGGCGGCCTTCTGGCCGGGGCGAAAGTCGGAGAGATCGTCGCGGTTCACGCCGTAGGCCACGCGGTCGAAGCCGCGCGCCTGCCGCAGCTCCTCCATGGCGGTGAAGAGCTCGTCCTTGCAGTAGAAGCAGCGGGCGGCGTCGTTGCGGACGTAGTCGGGGCGGGCGAGTTCCGCGGTCTCGATGACCTGGAGGGGGATGCGCTGTTCCTGGGCGAAGGCCACGGCGTCCTGGAGCTGGACGCGCGCCAGCGACGGCGAGTCGGCGAGGACGGCGAGCATGCCGTCGCCCAGCGCCTCATGCGCGGCGAAGGCCAGGAAGGCCGAGTCCACCCCGCCCGAGTAGGCCACCAGCAGGCGGCCGAGGGAGCGGAGATGGGCGTCGAGCGAGGCGCGCTGGGTAGCGAGGTCCACGGCGACATCTTACAACGAGGGCAAGGGGCGGGGGGAAAGGGGAAAGGGGAAAGGGAAAAGGGAAAAGGGAAAAGAAATGCAAAATGCAAAATGCAAAATGCAAAACCCCTCTTCCAGTGAGTTCTTTAGAAGATGCGTTCCTGGCGCTTCAGGGTCCCGAAGGTGCCGATGTTGGCGAGGGTGAAGGCGAAGCGGTACTGATTCTCATTGCGCACGGAGCCGAAGGCGAAGCGGCGGTACTCGAAGCTGACGCCGCAGCAGTCCCAGTTGTAGGAGCTCTGGAAGGCGCCGTACTGCAGGAAGGCGAAGTTGACGTCGAAGCCGACGTGGGCGGCGGCGCTCACGCCGCGTTTGTTGGGGCCGCCGTAGCCGGCGAGGAAGCGGAACTGGTTGAACACGTCGGGTGCGGGCAGGGGGGTGGGGTTGACGAAGATCTCGCCGGGAACGTGCAGGAACGCGTGACTGCCGCCCACGAAGAAGTCTCCCATGCGGTAATCCACCAGGGTGGTGCTGGAGTTGATGCGGCCTTCCTTGAAGTCGTAATCGAGCGTCCATTGGATGTCGGTCTTGGGCGTGGCCCGAACGCGCAGCCGGGAGACCAGCGGCGAGAGGCGGCGGGGCTCGGTGAGGAAGGCGATGCCGGTGAACTCCACCGTAGTGGTGAAGACGTTGCGCTTGCCGTTGACCAGCGCCCCGCCGAAGCCGTCGTTGATGAAGTACTTCTGCGCCAGCTCCCAGGTGAGGATCTCGCGCGCGGAGCCGGCGCTCGGGTCGTCGGCATCGGCGGAGACGGGCTTGGCATAGAGCCGGCTGACCAGGGCGTACTCCACCTCGCTGGTGTTGCTCAAGATGTCGCGAGAGTCGAAGCGGATGATGTTGGGCAGGTTCTCCACCCCGTTGACGTAGCGGAAGATGATGCGGGGCTCGACCACGTGCTTCAGGCGGTGGCCGTGGACGCTGCGGGCGTAGATGCGTCCCAGGGCCGGGGGGCGCAGCTCGAAGGTGCCCTCGAAGGCGCGGCGGTTGACGGGCTGGTCGCTCACCGTGCCCACCCCGCTGGTGGGCAGGCGGCGCTGGGTGTAATAGGTCTCGCGCAGCGCTGCCTCGGGGCGGAAGGTCCAGCCGCGGTAGACCAGCGGGAGCGAAGCCCTGGGATAGGCGTCGAAGCGTCCCACCAGGTCCCCGGTGGAGAACTGGGGCTCGTGGCGGGCCACGCCTTCGGCGGCTCCGTCGAAGGCCCAGTAGAAGGGCGAGCGGCCCAGGCGGCGGTCCACGCTCGAGATCTCCACTCCGGGCATGTGCAGGATGGTCACCAGGTCGCCGGGCACGGTGCTCTGGAAGTTCTGATAGCGGCCGAGGCGCGTGTTGAAGGAGAAGCCGTTGTGGTTCTTGGAGAGGAAGGCGACCGACTTCACCTCCGAGTTCACGGCCTGGGCGAAGGTCTCGGTGAAGGCCAGGCGGAAGGTGAAGGAGCTGAGGTAGTTGATGTCGGCTACGCCGCGGATGCCGTGGGCGAACTGCTCCTCGGCGCTGAGGCGGATGTCCTGCCCGCCCTGGTCGATATGGGTGGGACCGAAGCCCTGCTCGTCCACCACGCCGAAGAAGGCGAAGTTGATGTAGGAAGTGTCGCTGGGGCGGGCGCGGAACTCGGCGCGCTGCGCCCAGCCGCGTCGCGACCAGTACTCCGCGCCCAGGGTGGCGTCCGCGCTGCGGTTGATCACCCAGTAGAACGAGTCGCCCAGGATGGCGCCCTTGCGGTTGGAGTACCCGAAGGTGGGCATGAGGAAGCCCGACTGCCGCGTGGGCGCCACGGGATGCGAGGCATAGGGCAGATACACCACAGGCGCGCCTTTGATGCGGAAGGTGCTGTTGTAGATGCGCGCCTTGCCGCCCAGCTCCACCACGATGCGGCCGGCGTTGAAGGTCCATTTGGGCTTGGGCAGCTCGCACGACGTGACCGTGCCGTGGTGCACCACGTAGGTCTCGGGGCCGGTCTTCTCCACCAGCTTTCCCGTGAAGGCGATGGGGCTGGCCGAGGTCAGGCTGACGTTGCGGCTCTCCACCCGGACGCCCACGGTGCCGGCGACGTCGTGGAAGCGGCCGGTGCCGCTGTGCAGGTTGTAGCTGCCGTGGCTGGCGCTGATGTGTTCCTGGTAGGGGCCGCCATCCAGGCTCAGGTTGCCGTCGGCGGTGATCTCGCCGGACTTGGTGTCGTAGACCAGGCGGTCGGCGCGCAGCACCAGGCTGCGGAAGGTGATCTCGACTTCGCCGCTCAAGGTGAAGACGTCGCCGGCCTTTTCCTGCTGGCGGGCCTGGATGACCACGTCCTCGCCCGGCACCACCGGCCCGCCGAAAGCGCTCAGGCCGGAGGCCTGCTGCGGGTCGTCGGGAAGAGCGGTGGCGGAGGAGGAGTCGTCGCCGGGGGCCAGGGCGAAGGCCAGGACCGAATCAGGCGGCAACTGGCTAGTTACTATCGAGGGCGACAGAAGCAAATGACAAAGGAAAGCCGCCGTGATAAGAAATCGTAAGCGGAACTTCATCGGGAGCGCAAAAAGGTAACACGGCGGCGGCCGGGCAGGCAAAGCCGCAGCCGGGCGCGAACCGATGCTCCGCGGCTCTGGGCGT
>CBRAFF010000110.1:0-5958 GCA_967755155.1 uncultured bacterium | reverse complement strand
CCACGCACAATTACCCCTCCTGGTCGCCGGACGGCTCGCGAGTCGCCTTCGCGTCCTACACCGGGCCCGCGGCCGGTGCCGCCATCGGCGCCTCCCTGCACGCCAAGGCCTCCAACGGCACCGGGGGAGACGAGTTGGTGGTGTCGTCCGAGGGCGGCATCGGCCTGAGCTATCCCCAGTGGTCGCCAGACGGGCGGTACCTGATTTACGAACGTGCCTCCGGGCCCACGGGGAACGCGATCTGGGCGGTGCCGTTGACCGGCGACAAGAAGCCGTTTGTCGTCGCCCAGCCCCAGTCGCCCCAGAACAATGTCTTCAACGCGCGCATCTCGCCCGACGGCCGCTGGCTGGCTTACAGCTCCAATGACTCCGGTCGGGCGGAGGTCTATGTGGCGCCCTTCCCCGGCGGCGGCGGCCGCTGGCAGATCTCCACCATCGGGGCCGATATGGCTACTTGGCGCTCCGACGGCAAGGAACTCTACTACTGGGGCGTGGACGCGATGCTCACCGCGGTCGAGGTCAACCCGCAAGGCTCCGAGTTCCTGGTGGGGACCGCCCGCCCGCTCTTTCGCCTGATGTCGCCCGCTCAGGGCATGGCTTACGACGCCACCCCCGACGGCCAGCGCTTCCTGGTGAACTACGTTCCCGAGGACACCTCCACGCCGCTCACCCTGGTGCTCAACTGGCCCGCGGAAGTGAAGAAGTAGCCCATCGCATTTCGCCGCGGATTTTCGCGGATCGACGCGGATCGAGCAATATCCCAAAGCCAGCATCAACGCGTCCGCTTGGGGTGGAGCAGGGCTTCAGCCCTGCAATGAGCGAACCGAGAAGATCCCGGCTTTGGCCGCTGAGGTACCTCAGGGGCTGAAGCCCGGTTTCCTTTCCGCCCCTGATTGCAGGCCTGAAGGCCTGCTCCACCCCAAATCGGGATGCACCCGGCAGGCGCGAAGCGCCGGCAGAGACTAGCCCAGCCCGTAAGGGCTGGGTAAGCTCGCCACAGTAAGCTCGCCACAGCGAGCAAGCCCCCGTAGGGGCGGCACATCTCCATTTATCCTTACAGCGTGACCTCTTCCCCCCACGACTGGGACGGCGCCGCCTACCAGCGGCTGAGCGACCCGCAATTCGGTTGGGGGATGCGCGTGCTCGCGTCCATCGCGCTGCGCGGCGACGAGTGCGTGCTCGACCTGGGCTGCGGCCCCGGGCGTCTCACCGCAGAACTGCTCTCGCGGCTGCCGCAGGGGCGCGTCATCGCCGTGGACGCCTCGCCCAGCATGATCGCGACCGCGCGGGAGCAGCTCGCCCGTTTCGGCGAGCGTGTCACTCTGATCGAAAGCGACCTGCTCGACCTCCAGCTCGACTCGGTCGCCGACTTCGCCTTCTCGACCGCCACCTTCCACTGGATTCGCGACCACGCCCGGCTCTTCCGCGTGCTCCATCGCGCACTGAAGCCGGGAGGACGCCTGGTAGCGCAATGCGGCGGCGGCCCGAACCTCGAGCGCATCCGCGGGCGAGCCGACCGGCTGATGAGCGATGCCCGCTTCGCCCCGTTCTTCCGCGACTGGAGGAACCCGTGGAACTACACCTCGCCGGAAGAAACCGCCGAGCGCCTGCGCGCCGCCGGCTTCACCGAGGTCGATACCGGGCTGGAAGAAACGCCCATCCCCTTCGACGCCGCCGACGCCTTCCGCCAGTTCGCCCGCACCGTGGTGGTGCGTCCGTACCTGGCGGCGATTTCAGACGAGGCCCGGCGCGAAGAGTTCCTCGACGCGCTGGTCGCCCAGGCGGCCGGAGACGCGCCGCCGTTCACGCTGGATTATTGGAGGCTGAACATGCGGGCGAGGCGGGAATAGTGTCGCCCGCTGAAGCGGGCTCAGGTCTTCTTCCTCAACGCCTACCCAGCCCTTACGGGCTGGGCTATTCTCTGCCGGCGCTCCGCGCCTGCGGTGCCCCGAATTGGGTGGCGCAGGCCTTCAGGCCTGCATTCAGATGCGCGGAAGACAGTTGGGCTTTAGCCCCTGAGGTAGGGTGCCGCTGAAGCCTTGTCCCTCTAAAGAAGTACCAGGGTCTCTCCTGTCCGCGTTGATCCGCGTTCATCCGCGGCGGAAGAAGTTACAGCGGAATATTCCCGTGCTTCTTGGGCGGGTTCTTGTCGCGCTTGCCGTCGAGCATCTCGAGCGCCGTGATCAGCTTCTTGCGGGTCTCGCGGGGCAGGATGACGGCGTCCACGTAGCCGCGCTCGGCGGCCACGTACGGATTGGCAAATTTCTCGCGGAACTGCTCGACCAGGCGGGCGCGCTCGGTTTCCTTGTCCTTGGCCTTCTCCAGCTCCCGCTTATAGACGATGTTCACCGCGCCCTCGGGGCCCATGACGGCGACCTCCGCTGTCGGCCAGGCGTAGTTCACGTCGGTGCGGATGTGCTTCGAGGCCATCACGCAATACGCGCCGCCGTAGGCTTTGCGGGTGATGACGGTGATCTTGGGCACGGTGGCCTCGGCGTAGGCGTAGAGCAGCTTCGCCCCCTGGCGGATGATGCCGCCGTGCTCCTGCTGCGTCCCGGGGAGGAAGCCGGGGACGTCCTCGAAGGTGATGAGCGGGATGTTGAAGGCGTCGCAGAAGCGCACGAAGCGCGCGCCCTTCACCGAGGCGTTGATGTCGAGCACGCCGGCGAGGAAGGCGGGCTGGTTGGCGACCAGGCCCACCGGGCGCCCGTTCAGCCGCGCGAACCCGACCACGATGTTTTTCGCGAAGTGCTCGTGCACCTCGAAGAAGTAGCCGTCATCCACCACGGCGTGCAGGACGTCCTTGATGTCGTAGGGCTGGTTGGATTCGGCGGGGACGATGGAGTCGAGCTTCGCGTCGGCGCGGTCGGCGGCGTCGGTCGCGACGCGGCGCGGCGCGTCTTCCAGATTGTTCGAGGGGAGAAAGCTCATCAGCTCGCGTATGAGCGAGAGGCACTCGGCGTCGTCGTGCGCCAGGAAGTGCGCCACGCCCGAGGTCTCGTTGTGGGTCATGGCTCCGCCCAGCGCTTCCTTGGTGACGTCCTCGTGGGTGACGGTCTTGATGACGTCCGGTCCGGTCACGAACATGTACGAGGTCTTCTCCACCATGACCACGAAGTCGGTGATGGCGGGGGAGTAGACGGCGCCGCCGGCGCAGGGGCCCATCACCGCCGAGATCTGCGGGATCACGCCCGAGGCCAGCGTGTTGCGCAGGAAGATGTCGGCATAGCCGCCGAGCGAGAGGATGCCCTCCTGGATGCGCGCGCCGCCGGAGTCGTTCAGCCCGATGAGGGGCGCGCCCACGCGCATGGCCAGCTCCATCAGCTTGACGATCTTGGCGGCGTTGGCCTCGGAGAGCGAGCCGCCGAAGACGGTGAAGTCCTGGGCGAAGACGAACACCAGCCGCCCGTCGATGCGCCCGTAGCCGGTGACGAAGCCGTCGCCGTACACCTTCTGCTCCGCCATGCCGAAGTCGGTGGCGCGGTGGGTGACGAAGCGGTCGGTCTCCTCGAACGAGCCGTCGTCCAGCAGGAACTCTACCCGCTCGCGGGCGGACATCTTGCCGGCGCCGTGCTGCTTCTCCCGCCGGTCCTTGCCGCCGCCCTCTTCCGCGAGCGCGTCCTTCTTTTTGAGCTCGGCGAGCTTGGCTTCCAGGTCCATGCCGGGGATTATAGATTGGCCACAGAGACACAGAGGCACCGAGAAGAAATCAGTGTTTGGCTGATTGCCGACGGCTGGCGGGCGGCCTAGCCGCCGGTGGCGCCCTCGAGCCACTTGTACTTCTTGCCGTCCCAATAGACGCTGGAGGTGCCCATCCCCTGCTCTTCCGCCATGATGGCCATCACCTTCTTCTTCTTGATGGTCACGGGCGCGACCGAGAGCTTCTCGAACGGCAGGTTGATGATCACGAACTTCATCTTGGGCGTCTCAGCGCGCCAGGCTTCCTTGCCCGCGCCATGGATCACCAGGATCATGTGGTTGTAGCGCGGGTCTTCGCTCTGGAACGTCGTCGTCACCTTGGGATTGCCGTAGCCGTGGTAGGTGAAATAAGGGTCCACCACCTTGTAGTCGAACTGGGCCTGGCCGGCCAGCGGGTTCTTGAAGCGCACGATGATGACCGCGTCTTCCACGCCGTCGCTATCCAGGTCCCCGGTGAGAAAGTACTTCCAGTTCGCCTCTTTTTTCTTGTCGGGATGCAGGTAGCGGGCGGTGATCTCGCTCGAGGTCTCGGCCAGCTCCAGGTCCGGCCCGAACTGCTTCTTCACCACCTCCATCAGCTCGGCCTTCTGCTGCGCCTTGGCGGCGGCCGCCTCCACCTCCGGGGGCAGCGGCGGCGGGTTCTCTTGGGCCAGGGCGAGCAGGGCGAGCGAGAGGAAGCTGGCGAGCAGGGCGGCGGGAACGGCGGACCGAAGGAATCTCATGGCTAAAGTGTAACCCCGTTTCCCGCCGCGCGCGGCCGCGCGTACCGGCGGAGGCACTGTCCCCTAGTTGGATCGAACGCCGGATGCGACGTTGGATGCAGCCCCGGCGGCCGGAGCGAACAGGTCGGGGTCGGATTGTCGCAGGCGCTTGAGGAAGTCCTCCCACAGCGGCGCCAGGTAGGGGATGTTGGCCAGCTCGCGCTTGGCGACCAGGGCGTTCTCGCGCGGGATGGGTTGCGGCGTCAGGCCGGTGGCGCGCGCCGTGGCCGCCACCGCGATGTTGCGCTGCACCATGCCCTCCAGCAGGATCATGGTCACCATGGCGACCTGGATGTTGGGGCCGGTGGTGATGGCGCCGTGGTTGGGCAGGATGGCGGCGCGGCACTTCCCCAGCGCCTCCGCCATGGGCCGGATGCGTTCTTCGGTGGAGGCGATGCCGGAGTAGTCTTCCTCCACCACCGCTACCTCACCCGCCAGGATGCAGCTCTCCTGGTCGTAGAGCTCCGGGACCTTGCGGAAAGCGCTGTAGGTGACCACGGCCGGCGGGTGGGTGTGCGCCACCGCCACGATCTGCGGGTTGTACTTGTGGATGATGCCGTGCAGCGCGATGGTCTCATTCACCATGCCCTCGCCTTCGAGGATCTTCCCGCCGTAACTGACGGTGAGGATGTCCTGGGGCGCGAGCGTCGCGAACGACGGCCCGAAGCGGTTCACCAGCATGGTGTCCGGGGCGATGGTCACGCTGAGATGGCCGGCGTTGGCCACGCTCAGCCCGGCGCGGTAGAGCATGCGGGCCGCACAGCAGATGTCGAACTTGATGGAATCGGTCGCGGTCATATGGGAGGGCCATTCTATTACTCCGCGGGGATGCTGACGAAGATCTTGCCCTTCTTTTCCGAGCCCAGCCAGGTCACCACCGCCAGGGCCGGAGGCCCGAAACAGATTAGCCCAGCCCGTAAGGGCTGGGTGGGCGTGTGTTAGAGTGCGAGGCCCCGAAGGGGCCGACACATGCCGCAGTCGTTCGTCAGCAACAACGTCCACATCGTTTTCAGCACGAAAGAGCGAAAGGCCTTGATTCCCGCAGACCAGCAGAAGCGCCTCTGGGCTTACCTGGGCGGAATCGCGAAGAATGTGGGCGTCACGCCCATGGCCATCGGCGGCATGCCCGATCACGTGCACGTGCTGGCGGCGCTTCCAGCGGACCTGGCGATCGCGAGACTCGTGAACGCCCTGAAATCGAATTCGTCCAAGTGGATGCATGAGCGCGGCGCGCAATTCGGATGGCAGAAGGGGTACGCGGCTTTCAGCGTAAGTACATCGAACCTATCCTCGGTCACCGAATACATCGAGAATCAGGCCGAGCATCACGAGAAAAGGGACTTCAAGCAGGAATTTCTGGCGTTGCTGAAAAAACATCGCGTACAGTTTGACCCGAAATACGTCTTCGACTAGGTGTCGCCCCCCTTCGGGGGCTTGGTCCGCTACCGCATAGACCTTGGCTTGTCGCGGCAAGTCCCTTCTCAAGAGAGCTAGAACT
>CBRAFF010000109.1:0-5979 GCA_967755155.1 uncultured bacterium | reverse complement strand
GGACTTCAAGGACGTCCGCGGGCAGCAGACGGCGAAGCGGGCGCTGGAGGTGGCCTGCGCCGGGGGCCACAACATATTGATGATCGGGCCACCGGGCTCGGGCAAGACCATGCTGGCCAAACGAATCCCCACCATCCTGCCGCCGCTGACCTTTGACGAGGCGCTGGAGACGACGAAGATCCACAGCGTGGCCGGGGTGCTGGAGCCGGGAGCGGGGCTGGTGGGCGTGCGGCCGTTCCGCGCGCCGCACCACACTATCTCCGACGCCGGGCTGATTGGCGGCGGCATCGTGCCGCGCCCGGGCGAGGTCTCGCTGGCGCACAACGGCGTGCTGTTTCTGGACGAGCTGCCGGAGTTCCCGCGCAACGTGCTGGAGGTGATGCGGCAGCCGCTGGAGGATGGCTCGGTCTCCATCGCGCGAGCGGCGATGTCGCTGACCTTCCCGGCGCGCTTCATGCTGGCCGCGGCCATGAATCCGTGTCCCTGCGGCTATCACAACGACCGCTCACGCGAGTGCCACTGCACCCAGCCCATGATCCAACGCTACCTGGCGAAGATCTCGGGGCCGCTGCTGGACCGCATCGACATCCACATCGACGTGCCGGCGGTGAACTACAAGGAGCTGCGCAGCGGGGCGGGGCCGGAGACTTCCGAGCACATCCGGGAGCGGGCGATGCGGGCCCGGGAAACACAGCTCAACCGCTTTGCCGCGGCCAAAGAGAGGATCTATTCCAACGCGCAGATGGCGCCTAGGCAGATCCGGGCCTACTGCGAGCTTTCCACCGACTGCGAGCGGCTGCTGGAGCGGGCCATGGCGCAGCAGGGGCTGAGCGCGCGCGCCCACGACCGCATATTGAAGGTGGCGCGGACCGTCGCCGACCTAGAGGGCGTGGCGGAAATCGAGCCCAAGCACATCGCGGAGGCGATACAGTACAGGACACTGGACCGGACGTACTGGGCCTAGAGGCACTACACAATCATGCTGAGATTCCGGAAGGAGATGCCCCTATGCCCAAGCGACCTTTGAAGCTCCACATTCGTATTCCCGCATATACCCATCCTCGGAACGACTGGCGCCGAGCCATTCACAAGGCGATTCAGGACCGGCAACAAGGCTCGCCAGTCAGGTATTCAGCGGACGACAAGCTCGAAGTTCGAATCTACCTCGCCTTGGACAAACGCCAGGTCGGGGTACACGATGTGGACAATCGCTTGAAGGACTGTCTGGATGCTCTACAGGGCCGCGCGGGAGGCAGCAAGAAGCGCCCATCTTTCGATCCAATCATGCCGAATGATCGACAAGTCTACCGCGTAGTCATCGAGAAGGGCATTCCGCCTAAACAAGCGAAGGGGCTGGGACATCTGACGGTTCGGCGCTTCAGCGCCGGCTAGGCCGGCGTGAGCGTCTCCTGCCTGAAGCTGTTCTACCCCGGGGAAGTCGGGTAACTCCTTAGTTATCATCATGGAATTTTTCGTTGACGGGGTAAATAGCCTGGGGTAGCATAAATCGTTGGCCCTAGGGCGGAATGCCCCTTTGTCCCTCTCTGCTGTGCCGACCTGGAAACAAGCAAAAGCAGGAAAGAAGAGCAACTTTTCAAGGCGGGTCAGCATCAGTTCAGGTGTCGGAGACTGAGCCCGGCCTCCCCGAGGGGGGAGTTGGAGAGGGGCGGCGTTCGCCAATCGTTCGCGTGTCCCCGGGAGCAGGTTCCGGCAATCCCAGGCCAGATTTCGAGGAGGGTCACGATGCGTTCTGATCTAGTTTACCCGGCGGTGCGCAATCTGCCGAACCGCTACCTGCTGTGCCAGGTGGCGTCGAAGGCAACGCGGAAGTTCCACCGTCCCAACACGCGGGTGCAGGATACGATGAACCAGATCCTGGCGAAGTTCGGACAAGCCGAGCTGGAGGGCCTGGTGTCGGCGACGCCGGCGCTTGCGCGTTTGGAGCGTCAAGCGGCATAATAGAAGCTCGCCTCGCGCCCGCGGGGCGAGCAACAGACTTTCCCGATCTTTTGAATCACAAGCTTTGAATCACAACCTTCCTTCCAAAACCATCCCGTAGGTGACCATGACCATCGCCGAACTGAAAGAAAAGAACATCACGGAACTGACCAAGATCGCGCGCACGCTCGACCTGCCGGGCGCGAGCGGCCTGCGCAAGCAGGACCTGATCTTCAAGATCCTGCAAGCGCAGAGCGAGAAGGAGGGCCACATTTTCGCGGAAGGCGTACTGGAGATCCTGCCGGATGGCTACGGCTTCCTGCGCTCGCCCGACTACAACTACCTGCCGGGCCCGGACGACATCTACGTCTCGCCCTCGCAGATCCGCAAGTTCGACCTGAAGACGGGCGATACGGTGAGCGGGCAAGTGCGCCCGCCGCACGAGGGCGAGAAGTACTTCGCGCTGGTGAAGATCGAGGCGGTGAACTTCGAGTCGCCCGAGGAAGCGCGCAACAAGATCCTGTTCGACAACCTGACGCCGCTGTATCCCCTGGAGCGCATCAAGCTGGAGACCAGCAAGGAGAACATCGGCGCCCGGGTGATGGACCTGCTGACCCCGGTGGGCAAGGGACAGCGCGGGCTGATCGTCTCGCCGCCCCGGGCGGGAAAGACGATGATCCTGCAGAACATCGCCAACTCCATCACCACCAACCATCCGGAGGTGGTGCTGATCGTGCTGCTGATCGACGAGCGCCCGGAAGAAGTCACGGACATGCAGCGCTCGGTGAAGGGGGAGGTCATTTCCTCCACCTTCGACGAGCCGGCGGCGCGGCACGTGCAGGTGGCGGAGATGGTGATCGAGAAGGCCAAGCGGCTGGTGGAACACAAGCGCGACGTGGTGATCCTGCTGGATTCGATCACGCGGCTGGCGCGGGCCTACAACACCATCGTCCCGCCGAGCGGGAAGGTGCTCTCCGGCGGCGTGGATTCGAACGCGCTGCAGCGCCCCAAGCGCTTCTTCGGGGCGGCGCGCAACATCGAAGAGGGGGGCTCCTTGACCATCGTGGCCACGGCGCTGATCGAGACCGGGTCGCGCATGGACGACGTGATCTTCGAGGAATTCAAGGGCACGGGCAACTGCGAGGTCATCCTGGACCGCAAGCTGTCGGACAAGCGCGTGTTCCCGGCCATCGACATCCAGCGCTCGGGCACGCGCAAGGAAGAGCTCATCATCCCCAAGGACGACCTGGCGCGCATCTGGGTGCTGCGCAAGGTGCTGACGCCGCTCTCCCCGGTGGAAGCCATGGAACTGCTGATCGACAAGCTGTCGAAGACCAAGTCCAACAGCGAGTTCCTGGGCAACATGAGTTCGCTGTAAGCCCCCGGGAACCATCCCAATCGTTGTGTGAATGCGCGGGAAGGACTGCGCGCGGGCGTCAGGCGGCGCCGGCCGAGTGGTCCCGCCGGTCTTTTTTCCGTCCTCGCTGGTTCTTACCCCCGGGCACGGGCTTGTTCTTCTTGAGCCGGCGACGCTCCTTCGCGCCTCGGCGGTCCGGAACCACCGGGGGCGGGGAAAGCGCCTCCGCCACAGCAGAGACGGGCGCGGCCTGTTCCGGCGGGAGGTGCGGGTCCGGCGCCTGGGTTGCGGCTCCTTGCAACGCTGCGAGGGGAGGTTCGGCGGTCAGGGTGCCCGCGGCCGGGGCCGGCGCCAGCGCCGGGACCTCCTCTTCCTCCTCTTCTCTGGGAGGCTCGGGGAAGGGAGCGACTTCCACGCGCTTGCCCTCGACCGCGAAGCGGAAGCCGGCCAGGCGCTGGAAGAGCTCCTCCACAGCGGACAGCAGGTTCTCGAACTCGACGGCGCGGCGGCTGACATCCATCTCGCCGATCTCCGCGGCCAGGTTGCGGCAGAGGTAGGTGGCGATGCGGATGCGTTCGCTATTCAGGTAGGCGACCACAGGCAGGACGTCGGCTTTCTTGTCCTGCAGTTCGACCCACTGCTGCAAGGCCCAGGCGGTATGGCGGGCGTGGCCCAGAGCGGCCCGGAACTCGCGCAGGATCCTGGGGTCCAGGTCCACACTCTTCAGCATCTCGTCGATCTCGCGCAGATCGCGGGTGGCGTGCTTGACGCGGGCCGCGACCTCGCGGCTGGGGTCGGCCGTGGACTTCGGCTTCTGCCCGGAAACGGTTTGCAGCAGTTCGTCCAAGCGGAGCCGGTCGGCCGCGGTCATCTCGGTGAACTCCAGGCCCATGCCCACGCCCACGTGGCAGGTGCGTACGGCCGCCCAGGTGCGGATCTCGCTGTTGCCGGCGCGGACGAGCAGCGCGGGGCGGGCATTCAGCGGCAACGGACTCGAAGTATTGACGTAGCATCCGGCCGAGCTCAGGTCGCTGAGGACAGTCCAGTGCCCGCCTTCCGCCTTCTCGCTGGTACGCACCTCGACTCCTCCGTTCATCGAATAACGCTCGTGGGCGCGCAGCTCCTTTCCCGCCGGCTTGTGCGCCTTGGCCTTCTTGGCCGCTCGCTTCGCTTCCGGGTCTTCGAAGCTGTCGACCAGCCCGTCGTCCTCGGGCAGCTCCAGTCCCCAGATGTCTTTGTCCGGTTCCAAATACTGGACGCCGACCTGGTTGGCTTTGGGAGTGCCGGGGCGGCCCACCCAGGTCACGCGGAAGCGCGCTTTCTTGTGCCGGTGTTGCACTTCCAGGACGTCGTCGAAATGCACCAGGGCGGGCAGGCCGCCCAGCCTTGCGCCGTTGCGATTGATGTCGAGGGTGTGGCCGAGCTGGAAGAAAGGTTTGCCGGTCGCGTCCCGTCCCGAAATCTTGACGGGAAGAACCATCTTGATCCGCTGTTTGCCGCGCCGGCCCATGGGAGGATTGGTTGGGGAGAATCGAGCCTTCCTTTATATCAAAAACCCGAGGTTCCCAAGCTGGTAAGAGCGGACTGGGTCCCGTTGTGGGAGGAGGCGGCGTCCCGACCCAGAATTTCGCTTGCATCTGGCGGGGCGAGTTCTATAATGCGGGCGAATTGAAAGCTTCCAGGTAGACGGTGCGAATCGCGACCCTCATCGCGACCGTTGTGCTCGGCGCCGGAATGTTGTCGGCGCAGAGCCTGGGAGATGCCGCTCGCCAAGAGCGCATCCGCCGCGCCGGACTGGAAAAGCACTCGCAGCTCCTGACCAACGAAGATCTCTCCCGTGAAAAGATCCTGCCGGCCACCGCCAGCGAGAGCGCGGTGCGAGCGCCCCAGGCGGCGACGCCGCAGGCCGCGAATGCGGCGCCGGCGGCCCCGGTGGAACGTCGTCCCGTGCGAGCGGCGACGCCGCAAGCGCGGCCGCAGTGGGAGACGGAGACCCAGGAAGTTTCCCTGGGCGAGTACGCGAGGGCGGTCCGCGCCGAGCGAGCGCGCCGCGCAGCTCGGGTGCAGGAAGAACCGACGGCGAGCGCGAATGCCAGCGCGCCCAGCGTGGCGGCGCCCGCCGCGCCGGAGCAGCGGCCGTGGGCCAAAGATGACTCCCCGGTGCCGGCCTGGACGGCGCACGAGCAGCCGGGCTTCTCGCTGGGCGAATACGCGCGTGCGCAACGCGCTTTGCGGCACAAAGATGTTCCCATCCAGCTGACGCTGGATGCCAAGGCGACGCCCGCCCCGGCGGCGGCTCCGCCTCGTTCGCTGGCGGCGCAGCAGGTCCGGAAAAACTCGCCTGCGCATGCCACGACAGCGCCCGCCGCAGATCCCGGGGCAGCCCTCCGGGTGCAAAAGGGAGATTCGCTGTGGAAGCTCTCCCGCGCGCACCTGGGCGAGGGCCGGTTGTGGCCCGCCCTCTGGGCCGCCAACCCCCAGGTCCGCAACCCCCACATGATCCGCCCAGGGCAGGCTTTGAGCCGGCCTTCGGAGATGGAGGTGGCGAAGGCGCGGCAGGGAGATTCGGAAATGGTTGCGATGGCCAAGCTGGCGTCCGCCCCGCAGCCCAAGGCGTCGCGGACCCGCACGGTGGGATTCGAGCCTGTAAGCAGCCCCAGCTTTCGCGCGATCCCGAGTCCGGT
>CBRAFF010000108.1:0-5983 GCA_967755155.1 uncultured bacterium | reverse complement strand
ACCTGGCCAGCGTGGTCCGGTTGCAGGGTGATCATGCACGGGCTCGTTCCTTGTACGAGGAGTGCAGGGCGAGTTTCGAAGAACTGGGCGACCGCGCGGGAATAGCGTGGTCGCTCGATTCCCAGGGCGATGTGGCTCGCGAGCAAGGGGAAGGGGAAACGGCGCGCGCCCTCTATGAGAAGAGCCTGGCCGTCTTCCGCGAACTGGGAGACTCGTGGGGCATCGCCGGCACGCTGGCCGACCTGGGGAACCTGGCGCGCGAACGGGACGACCACTCCGGGGCGCGCGCGTACTACGGGGAGAGCCTGCGCCTGTTTCAGGAACTGGAGTCCAGGCGGGGGATCGCGCGCCTGCTGGAGTGCTTCGCGTGTTCGGCGGCCGCGCAGGCCCGAGCCGAGCGCGCGCTGCGCCTGGCGGGCGCGGCGGCCGCCCTGCGCCAATCCGTGGGCGCGCCGCTTCCGCCCGCCGAACGCGCCCGGCTGGACCAGGACCTGGAAGCCGCGCGGCAGGCGGTGAGCAACACGGCGAGCGCGGCGGCCTGGATGGAAGGGTGGGCGATGACTGCGGAAAAAGCCATCGCCTACGCGCTCGCGCCCGCGTAGCCGGGATGCCGAGCGCTTACTCGGCGGTGGTGGGATCGATCAGGCGGCGCACGGCAGAGATGCGGTTGGCGGGTATCCCGGCCCGCTTGGCGTGTTCGCGAATCAAGTTTTCATCCGGGGCAAGGTACACGCAGTAGACCTTGTCGCCGGTCACGTAGCTTTGCAGCCACTGGATCTCGGGGCCGAGGGCCTTCAGAACGCTCAGCGACGTCCGGGAAATCTTCTGCAACTCGGCGTCGGACAGGCTTCCTGCGCCGGGCACATCGCGTTCAATGACAAACTTGGGCATAAGAGTTGGACCTGAGACCATGCTAACCAGATAAGCAGACCTGGCGCAACTCCCATCGAAGCCCTGCGCTACGAGTAGGCACCTACTCGGACCAATCCGCCAGGAAGATGTTGGTGTCGCCGCGCTTGGCGCCATGGCGGTTCGACGCCCACACCAGCTTGCGCCCGTCGGAGCTGAACATGGGGAAGCCGTCGAACTCCGCGGCGAAGGTGACGCGCTCCAGGCCGGTGCCGTCCGAGTGGATGAGGTAGAGGTCGAAGTCGCGGCCCTTGGGATCGGCCATATTGCTGGCGAAGATGATGCGCCGGCCGTCGGGATGCCAGTAAGGACCGAAGTTGGCGGCACCGTTGGAGGTGATCTGGCGCTTGTGCGAGCCGTCGGCGTTCATGACCCAGAGTTCGAGGTTGCCGGGGCGGATGAGTCCCTGGGCGAGCAGCGCCTTGTAGTCGGCGACCGCCTCGGGAGTCGCGGGGTGGTGTGCGCGGTAGACGATCTTCTTCCCGTCGGGCGAGAAGAAGGCGCCGCCGTCATAGCCGACTTCGTGGGTGAGGCGGCGCACGTGCTTGCCCTTCGCGTCCATGGTGTAGATCTCGAGGTCGCCGTCGCGGGTGGAGGTGAAGACGATCTTCTTGCCGTCCTGGCGGATGGTGGCCTCGGCGTCGTAGCCCGGGGCGGAGGTCAGGGGGCGCAGGTCGCTGCCGTCGGGGCGCGCCGTGAAGATGTCGTAGGCGGCGTAGACCGGCCAAACGTAGCCGCGGGAGTAGTCGGGGCGCGGCGGGCACTCCGGCCCGGACAGGTGGGTGGAGGAAAACAGGATGCGCTTGCCGTCAGGGAAAAAATACGAGCAGGTGGTGCGGCCCTTGCCCGTGCTCACCAGGCGACGTGCGGGCTCCCCGTCCGCCGCGAGCGCTTCCGGCGGGATGATGTAGATCTGGTCGCAGGGAACATCGCCGCCGGAGCGCTGCAGGATGAGTTGCTTGTCGTCGGCGGAGAAGTAGGCCTCGGCGTTCTCGCCGCCGAAGGTGAGCTGGCGGACGTTGCGCAGGTGCTTCTCCTCGGGCAAGGCCAGCGGTGCGGGAGGCGAGGGAGACTGGGCGAGCAACAGCAGCGCGCTGGCCGCCAGCACGGCTGCAACCGGTGGAATCACCTTTTTCATTCTTCGTGTCATCGAGATTCCTGTGCCGCCCCTACGGGGCTCGCGAATCCTTGCCAGCCTACCCGGCCCTTACGGGCCGGGCTAGTCTCTTCCGGCCCTGCGGGCCTGGGCTGCAGGAGACCCAGGCTGACCGGCCTCTTCCCGTACGAGGTCCGTCGGGAACCCTCTGCGTCGAGTAGCCCCGGGGCTGAAGCCCGTTCGAGATGTCCCCGACGACGCGGGGCTGAAGCCCCGCTCTTCCACCGTCACTTGCGTTGCTCGAGCGTGACCTTCACGCTGATGGTCTTGTCGCCGCGCAGCACCTTGACCTCCACCACGTCTCCCACCTTGCTCTTGCGCAGCGCATAGGTGAAGTCCTGGAGGTTCTTCACCGGCATCTCGCCGAACTGGATGAGGATGTCGCCGGCCAACAGGCCGGCCTTGGCGGCGGGCGAGTTGGGCCGCACGTCGGCGAAGCGCACGCCGCTCGGCACCTGGCCGAAGTCGGGGATGGAGCCGAAGTAGGGACCATAGCCTCCGCCTCCGGAGGGCGCGCCGGGAGCGCGCGTCTCGGCCTCCACCTTGACGAACTGGGGCCGCTCGCCGCCACTCGTCAGAGCGGTCGTCAGGTCCGCCACCAGGTCCAGCAGGCGCACGGCGGACGGGGCGTCGATCTTCTCCCAGGTGTCGGAGGGCTTGTGATAGTCGGAGTGCAGCCCGGAGAAGAAGAACAGCACGGGGACGCGCTGGGTGACGAAGGAAGTGTGGTCGCTGGCGGCGTAGCCGCTGGCGGAGTAATCCACGGTGAGCTTGTGGCGCCCGACGGCGCTTTCCACCAGGCCCTTCAGGGTGGAGCCGGTGCCTACGCCGCCGATGTATACCTTGCCGTCTTTGATGCGGCCGATCATGTCCATGTTGAGCATGGCGACGGCCTGGCCGAGGGGCAGGGTGGGATGCTTCACCCAATAGCTCGAGCCCAGGATGCCCAATTCCTCGCCGGCAAAGGCGGCGAAGAGGATGCCGCGCTCGAGCTGGCCGCGCTGGGCGGAGAAGACGCGGGCCAGCTCCAGCAGGCCGGCGACGCCGGAGGCGTTGTCATCCGCGCCGGGATGCACCTGGCCGAGTTGCGACGGCGCCAGGGAGCTGGAGCCGCCGCGGCCCAGGTGATCGTAGTGCGCGCCGATCACCACGTACTCGGCGCTCTTGCCCGGCAGGTAGGCCAGGACGTTGTTCACCTGCTTGCGCACCCGCTCGATGTCCACGGAGAGGGAAGCGCGGAGCGGCTCGGGCAGCGAGCGCGAGCGCGGCTCCGACTTCTCGTCCATCTCCTTATGCAACTGGGCCAGCGAGGTTCCCGCGGCCTGAAGCCAGCGGTCGGCCACGGCCCGCTTCACCTGCACGATGGGGATGCCGGCATCTTCCGGTCCCGCCTGCTCGAAGTGGATCAGCAGGTCTTCCTCGCCCTTGCCGAGCGCGCCGTTCACCAGAAGGACCGCCTTCGCGCCGCGGGTGCGGGCGTTGATGGCTTTGGTGATGAGATGGGAATGGTGGGTGGGGCCCTGGCGTCCGCTCTTTTCCTGGAACATGGGCGGCTCGCCGCGCAGCACGAGCACCATCTTGTCCTTCACATCGAGGTGGGTGTAGTCGTCGTAGCCGAATTCCTCCGCCGAGGCGCCGTAGCCGGCGAAGACCACCGGTGCGGTGGCCGAGCCCACCGCAGAGAAGCTCAGAGGGATGTAGTCCTGGCGCAGCTTGAGCTTCTGCTCGGCGCCGTTGAGGACCACGGTGAGGCGGTTGTCCGCGCGCAGCCGCGCGCCGGTGGTGACCAGGAATGGCTGGCGGTAGCCGCCGCCCTCGCCCCTGGGTTCCAGGCCCAGGCGCTTGAACTCGCGCTCCAGGTACTGGCGGGCGCGCTCGAGGCCGCGAGTACCGGCGCCGCGGCCTTCCATGCGCAGGTCGGCCAGCACCTTGACGTGCTCGCGGTAGCGCGCGGGGTCGGCGGTTTCCGTCGCCGCCGGCGCATAGGAAGCCAGGAAACCGAGAAGAAGAGGGAGGACGAAGAGCCGGGTGTGCAGCCCGGGCAGGCGCTGGTTTCGCATCCCGCCATTTTATGGGAGGGGCGGAGAGTGCGCCATTGGCTCCGCCGGCGGCGGGGCCGCGGCCTGCGGGTCCCGCGGCCGCCGGGTCACTTGCGCGTCTGGACCTCTTCCGGGAAGTCCGCGTCGCACTGCTCCTTGCGGTGCTTCACATGGAAGGTCGCGGCCATCATTTCGTCGGCGGCCAGGCATCCCTGACGCAGTTGTTTGCGGATATTGACGGGATCGAACTGGTAGGAGGAGCCGAACTCCTCCTTGGGGGTGACCAGCGCGATCTCATAGGGCAGACTCCAGTTGGCTTTGGGGGAGGAGTTGTAGGAGCCCACGGGGAAGCTCTCGTCGCCGAACTCGCGGATGAACTGGTCGAAGGACCCGGGGTCGAGCCGGGCGCGGGCCCACTCCAGCAGGTCGGCGCGGGCGCGCAGGGCGTCGTTGGCCATCAGGGCATAGCTCAGGTCCCAGCGATAGGGCGAGTTCAGCACCACCTCCAGCGTGCGCCACAGGACTTCCTTGCCGTTCTTCACGTGGCGCTCGCCTTTGGGATCGCGGCAGCAGCCGGGCGGAGGCAGATGGTCGCTGGTGGGGTCGTAGGGGTGGGGGATCACCACGAACAACTGGGCGAGGTTCTTGTGGGGCACCGTGGCCGGGACGGGACGCTCGGGGTCGCAGAATACGTTGACCCGGGCCGGCGGCGCGGGCGGTTCTGCTATCGGCCGGAGGAATTCCTTGTTCAGCAAGGCCGTCTTCACGTTGCACACGGGGAAGTATCCGGCGATGGGAGTGGGATGCCGCATTCCGCCATCGGAGAACTGCGACCAGTAGTGGGAATCCTTCGGCTGGTCCTCGCCTTCCTGGATGCGCGGCATCTTGCCCAGGACGGGGACGACCGAGCTGGCATAGACGTAATCCAGGAACTGGACGGGCGCCAGCAGTTCCGGGGAGTTGGGCGTCACCTCGCGATAGGTGCCGTCGTAGAAGGAGACCGTGCCCACCCGCACCTCGCGTCCGGAATCGAGCAGCGCATCCAGCTTGATCTCGCGCTCTATCAGCTTGCGCAGCGGGGTGAAGTCCTTCAGGCTCTCCGTGCCGAAGATGAGCAGGCGTGGCAGCCCCAGGAAGCGGCCCTTCATCACCTGCTTGGCTCCCCGGATGCTTCGCCACAGCTCCACCAGGCCCAGCGCGCGCGACCGGAGGTTGGCCAGCGAATCTCCCTTGGTGGGGGCCTGCGCCAGGTAGGCCACGTTCAGCGCTCCCGCCGAGACCCCGGAGAGGTCCTTGAAATCACAGCCGCGGTGGGCCACCAGGTGATAGACGGCGCCGGCCTCGAAGGCGCCCTTGGCGCCGCCGCCGCTCAGGATCAGCGCGCGCGGCGTGTCTTGCGCGCAGGGATTTTCCTCCTGCGCCCAGGCGGACCCGCAGGCTACGGCCACCATCAGCAAGAGCTTGCCCAGAGACATGGTGCCTCCTCATTCCCCACCCACCAGCCGGGAGAACGCCAAGCCTACCGCTGTTTGGATGCAATCAGAGAGTGTTTTTGCGGCCTGCACGGAGTCTCGGCGCGAACAATTGCCCGTAACTCCTGACGGCGCTATCGAGTGCACTTGGGCCAGTTCAGCCCTCCTGCGCTTTACTTGGCCTTCAGGGTGACGAAGCTTTTGCCGGCGTACAGGCGGTAGCCGCCGGTCTGCTCGACGATCTTGAGCGGCATCACCGGCTTCACCTTGTCGTCGGTCTGCGCGGAGACGGAGAGCAGGTCGTCGGCGGCCACGTCCATCACGATGAACCTGCCCTTGCTGAAACCGAAGCCGTAGGCGCCGGGCTTGAGCGTGGAGTCTTCGATGGAGAGCGGGGCTTCGGTGAT
>CBRAFF010000107.1:0-6031 GCA_967755155.1 uncultured bacterium | reverse complement strand
AGAGGCCGGCCCAGACGAAGATGCCGAGAATCAGCGCGGTGTACCAGCCCGCGTCGCCGATGCGCACGTGGGTGGCGATGGCGCCGCCGAGAAAACCAGTCATCAGGATGGCGCCCAGCACCGCGGTGCGCGGGATGAGGTAGATGAGCGCCGAACCGAGTTCGAGCACGCCGAGGGCCAGCAGAGTGCTCTCCGGGTAGCCGAACTTGTTCATGCCCTCGACCACCGAGGGCGGGTGCGCGAACTTCATGGACGCGCTGACCGCCATCATCAGGACGGGAATGGCGCTGAGGATGCGGCCGGTCCAGAGGAGCCAGGGCTTCTGTGCGGTAGACATGGGTGCTCTCCTTTATTTCGGAATGAAAGATGCGGCAGCGGGGACGGGCGATTCATTTGTGCGCGCGTCATCTGTGTGCGCTCTGGCCGCGCTAGGGCAGAGTCGTGATTCTCCCTTCGGGCGAGACCCGGCGCACGCGCGCCTTGCCCGCGGCGTCCATGTACTCCAGGACGTAGGTGCTGCCGCGCCACACCGTGCCTCCGGTGGGAGCGTAGGGAAAGCGGGCGCGCAGGAAGACGGTGACCCGGCGGTCGGGGCCGACCTTCTTCACCTGGCGGGCGCCGTGGTTGGCGACGTAAACGTTCCCGACGGAATCGGTCCACAGGCCCATCAGGTAGTGCTGAGGCTGTACGGCAAACATGGTGCCGCTCTTCTCGCCCAGACCGCGCGCCAGCGTAGTGACAGTGCCATCGGGCGCGACCTTCCGCAGCTTGTCGCCGTCCAGGACGTAGAGTGAGCCGTCGGGAGCGGCTGTCATCCGGTCCAGGCGGGTGAATCTGGCGGCGGCGCCCTGGCCGTCGACATCGCCTTTGGGACCACCGGCCAACTGGGTCACAGCGCCGTTGGGCGCGCGCTTCATGACTGCCATCTGGTCCTTCCCCAGCCCGGCCGACCAGTACATGTTGCCGGCAGAGTCGCGGACGAAGCTGAAGTCCACCACCCGGCCCTCCCACCAGTCCTGATTGAGGCGGCGCGAGGGGACCACATCTTCGAGCTTGCCGTCCGAGGAGAGCCTCCACACGCGGTGCCACCACTGCTCGCCCTCCGCTACGTACCACAGGTGCTCGCCGAAAAGGTTGTCGTTGGAATCGAGGTACAGCGCATGGGTGTGGACGTGGGCCACGGCCACCGATTTTTTGCCGGCAGCGTCGATCTTCCACACTTGCGCCAGGTCGGTGTAGAAGACGTTGCCGCGGCTGTCCACCACGATGCCCCAGCCGGGATGGGCGAGCGCGCTTGCGGCGGCGACCGCCAGGAACAGCAGCACGGCGAGGACAGATCGGGTCGGGTTGGAGGTGCAACTTCCGGTTGTCACGGATTCGTTCCGGACATAGATTTCACAGCGAAAAGAAAACAAATACCAGTAAAAAGCCTGACATCCGCGACCCAGCTGGGTATGCTCGGCATTGCCGGGGTGAGGAATGAAGCTGAAGCTCTCCGACCTGTGGACGTGGCAGGGGACGATCGACCGCGGGCGTTACGCCGTGCTGGGCGTGCTGCTGTTCGCCTTCAAGCACAACCTGGACCGCCTGGTGGCCTCCGTGGTCTTCAAGAAACCCTGGGGGCTGTTCAACTACCTGCTGCCGGGCGCGGCGGTTTCGCTGCTGGACCTGTCGCCGAGCGACCAGCTTTTCTTCGCCGGGATGGTGGCCCTGGCGCTGCCCTTCATCTGGACGGGCGTGGCGCTCACCCTGCGCCGGCTGCGCGATGCCGGGCTGCCCCTGCCCCTGGTGGCCCTGTTCTTCGTGCCGGTGGTGAACCTGTTCTTCTTCCTGCTGCTCAGCCTGCTGCCCTCGCGCCCCGTCGCCGAAGCGCCGGCCGCGACCCGCCCGCGGCGTTGGCTCGACCGCGTCATCCCCGAGAGCACGCTGGGCAGCGCCGCCATGGGCGTACTGCTGACCTTGCCGGTCACCGTCCTGCTCACGCTGGTGTGCATCCAGTTCTTCAAGGATTACGGGTGGGGCCTGTTCGTCGGCCTGCCCTTTACGATGGGCCTCATCTCGGCGCTGGTCCACGGGTATCACCGGCCGCGCAGCTTCCCCAGTTGCACCCTGGTGGCGCTGACCTCGGTGACGCTGGCCGGCCTGGCGCTGTTCGCGCTGGCCATCGAGGGCGTGATCTGCCTGCTGATGGCGGCGCCGCTGGCCATCCCGCTGTCGCTGATCGGCGCCTGGTTCGGCTACTTCATCCAGCGCCGCCATGTGGACCCCAGCCCCGTGCTCGCCGCCATGCTGCTGGCGTTGCCGGGATTGATGGGAGTGGAGCACGCGGCGGCGCCCCAGCCGCGCCGGCTGGAAGTGACGTCTTCCGTTGTGGTTGACGCTCCTGCGGAGCGGGTTTGGCGCAACGTGGTCTCGTTCTCCGAGCTGCCGCCGCCTGAAGAGTGGGTCTTCCAGACCGGGCTCGCCTACCCCCTGCGCGCGGAGATCCAGGGCGCGGGCGTAGGCGCGGAGCGCCACTGCGTGTTTTCCACCGGGGCCTTCGTCGAGCCCGTCACGGTGTGGGACGAGCCGCGGCGGCTGGCCTTCAGTGTCCGCGAGGTTCCGCCGCCCATGGTCGAGCTTTCGCCCTACCGGCTGCACCCGCCGCATCTCGACCACTACTTCATCGCCACGGCGGGAGAGTTCCGCCTGACGCCGCTTCCCGGCGGCCGCACTCTGCTCGAGGGAACCACCTGGTACCAGAACCGCATCTGGCCGGAGAGCTATTGGCGGGTGTGGTCGGACGCGATCGTGCACCGCATCCACATGCGGGTGCTGCGGCACGTGAAGCGGCTGGCGGAGGAGTCCCCACGTTAGCGCCGAACTGCGTGGTGCGAACGTGGGGTGCCCTCCACAAGGGGAAGCCCCACGCTTCCGCCAAAAGCGGGCGGAAGCGTGGGGCAACCCCAAGAAAGGTCGCGAACGGGAAGGCGTGGGCCAGTCCCGCCCGCGAAGACGATCCTCCTATGCGCCTGGAGGACCCTCCTTGTCCTTCTCCTTCTCCGGAGGGGCCTTCTTGTCCGGAGCAGCCTTCTTTTCCGGAGCCGTTCGGACGGGCGGAGGTTCCACGCCTCGACGGGGTTCGCTCAGAGGACGAGCCTCCGGCAGAGTGGATTTCTCTCCGCGAGGCTCCACGATCCGCTCGGGAGCATCCGGAGGAGTCTTCTCCTCCGGCTGACCCTTGTCCGGAGGAGCCTTCTTCTCCGGAGGAGCCGGCTTATCCGGAGGGAACTGCTTCTCCGGAGCCTGCGTGTCGGGGACAGCCTGTTTGTCCGGAGCAGCCTTGGTTTCCGGAGGAGCCTTCTTCTCCGGAGGAGCCAGCTTTCCCGGAGGAGCCACCTTTTCCGGCGGAGCCACCTTCTCCGGCGGAGCCACCTTTTCTGGCGGAGCCACCTTCTCTGGCGGAGCCACCTTTTCCGGAGCTGCCTTCTTTTCCGGAGCTGCCTGCTTTTCCGGAGCTGCCTGCTTCTCCGTGTCCGGAGGAGCCTGCTTGTCCGGGGCAGCCTGTCTGCCAGGAGCAGCCTGTTTTTCCGGAGCAGCCTTCTTTTCCGGAGTGGCCTGCTTGGCCGGTTTAGTCGCCTCTTGCGGTGAGACCGTGGGAGCCTTGTAGGGCTCTCCGGCCTTCTCGGCCGCTACGACCCCGCGCCCCTTGAACTGCGCAGGCTGCGCGGTGGCCGCGACGGGCGGCTTGCCCTGGTTGACGGAAGCCCGCAGTTCGGTGTTCGCACTGGCGGCCTTCTCATGCTTTACCTGGGCGGGGGTTGGCGCCACCTGCTGGCTAGCCGCGACCTGCTGCTCGGACGTAGCCGTGGCCGTGGTTCCGCCGGGACCGTTAAAGCTGGCGCGGCTGGTGGTGGTGGCCGAGTTGACCACGGTCGTGGTGTAAACGTAGCGGACCGTGGTGACGCTCACGTTGCTGACGGCCTGGTTGTAGTAGAACTGGTTCCCTCTCCACTCACCGCCATAGTAGCCGGTACCGGGATATCCGTAGCCGTAGTCGATGCCGCCGTAAAAGCCGACCACGGGACCCCAGTAGCCCGAATGCCAGAAGTACATGCCATCGTCAAAGGCCCAGTACCCCGGCGTCCAAAGCAGGCCCGGCCGCGGAGCCAGTACCCACGTGCCCGGGACCCAGTAGTATCCGTACGGGCTCCAGGCCCAGTAGCCCGGCATCCAGATGTAACCGTAGCGCGGGCAAACCGGCTGCACGTAGACAGGAAGCGCTGGCGGGCCGAAGCTCACCGACACGAAGACTCCCGCAGGCGATGCGGCAGCCGGTGTCGATACGGCACAGATGGAGAGCATCATCCCTCCCAACAACAGCGCGCGAATCCAACGGTTGCAATGCATTGATCCTCCTAAGTTTTTCCCGTTCCGAATCATCCTCGCTCACCCAAGTGCTCTGGGGTGGGGGCAGGCGGGATGGCAGTTACCTACTAGTGCCTGAATGCCCCTTCTAAGTTTGATGGTATTTGCCGTCGATGCGTTGCTTTGTAACTAGCTGATTCTGCGATGCTTATATCGCACATGCCGTGGGGAATTGCCCACACTTCCGGCTCTCGAAGCGGGGCTGGCCTGTAAGCGAAACTAAAGCGAAGGGATTGCGTCCGCGGTCAGAACAGCGCGCTCTGTTTGCGGTTGGGAGTGATCCCGAAGTTGAGCCGCCTTGCGGGCGTGAGCGAGGTGAAGCCGAGCGGGAGCCCCCAGGCGAAATCCTGATCCCGCAAAGCGGGAGAAGGATCTCACCCGTGATTCAGAACAGAGCACTCTGTTTTCGGTTCGGAGTGATTCCGAAGTGGTCGTAGGCCAGGCGGGTGGCCACGCGGCCGCGCGGGGTGCGGTTCAAGAATCCGATCTGGATAAGGAAGGGCTCGTAGATCTCTTCGATGGCCTCGGCTTCTTCGGCCAGCGCCGCGGCCAGGGTATTCACCCCGACGGGGCCGCCCTGGTACTTCTCGATGATGGTCAAGAGCAGGCGGCGGTCGATCTCGTCGAAGCCGTGCTTGTCCACCTCCAGCATCTCGAGCGCGGCCTGGGCGGTGGCCAGGTCGATCTTGCCGGCGCTACGCACCTGAGCGTAGTCGCGGACGCGGCGCAGCAGGCGGTTGGCGATGCGCGGCGTGCCGCGGGCGCGGGCGGCCAGTTCGGCGGCGCCGGCTTCATCAATGGCAATGCCCAGGATGTCGGCCGAACGCTTTACGATCACCACCAGGTCGGCGGTGTCGTAGAACTCCAGGCGCAGCACGATGCCGAAGCGGGAGCGCAGCGGCCCGGAGAGCAATCCGGCGCGCGTGGTGGCGCCGACGAAGGTGAAGGGCGGGATGTCGAGCGTGTGGGTGCGCGCCGACGGTCCCTGGCCGATCATGATGTCCAGGCGGTAGTCCTCGAGCGCCGAGTAGAGGAGCTCTTCGAGCGCGGGTTGCAAGCGGTGGACTTCGTCGAAGAACAGCACCTGCTTCTCTTTGACGTTGGTGAGGATGGCGGTGAGGTCGCCCTTGATCTGCAGCACCGGCCCCGAGGTCTGCTGGAACTCGACGCCCAGCTCGTTGGCGATGATGGTGGCGAGGGTGGTCTTTCCCAGTCCGGGCGGCCCGTAGAGCAGGACGTGGTCGAGCGCTTCGCCGCGGGATTTCGTGGCTTCGATGGCGACCGAGAGGTTTTCCTTGACCTTGCTCTGCCCGATGAACTCGCGCAGCCACTTGGGCCGCAGCTTGAGTTCGAACGACGCATCGTCATCGACCGGTTGGGCCGAGACCATGCGCGCGTTCAGCTCTGAGTTTTTCTTGGGGGAAGCCACGCTGGCGCGAGTGTAAGACGAATCGGGGATTCAGGCAATGCATCCCATTGAGTCGTCATTCTGAGCGAAGCGAAGGAACGCCTACTTCTCCGGCGGAAACAACACGGGCTTCAAGATGAGCTCGGAGGCGGCCTCGACCCCCAGGGGGCGGTCGCCGGTGATAAAAAGGGGCGCGCCCGTAACGTCGAGGGCCCC
>CBRAFF010000106.1:0-6034 GCA_967755155.1 uncultured bacterium | reverse complement strand
TGCAGAGTTCGCCGGTGTGGCCACCAGCCTGGAACTCTTCGGCCTCAGCCCCTACTACACCGTTCCCCTCGCCGCCCTGCTGGTCTGGCTGCTGGTGGTGAAAGGGACCTACAAGACGGTGGAAAAAGTCTTCCTCATCGCCTCCTTCTTCTATCTTGCCTATATCGTGGCCGGGATCCTTTCGCGTCCCAAGTGGGACGAGGCCCTGTTCCGCACCGTCACTCCGCCGGCGCACTCCCTGTTCGCGGACTCCGCCTACCTCTACCTCACCGTGGGCATCATCGGCGCCACCATCGCTCCCTGGATGCAGTTTTACCTGCAGGCGTCCATCGTGGAGAAGGGCATCACGGTGCGGCAATATCGGGCGGCGCGCATCGATGTGTTCGTCGGCTCCATCTTCGCCCCCATCGTCGCCGCCTTCATCATCGTGGCCTGCGCCGCCACCCTCTACCTGCACGGGTTCCATGAGATCAACAGCGCCGCCGACGCCGCCCAGGCCCTCCGTCCCCTGGCCGGCAAGTATGCCTTCCTGCTCTTCGCCGCCGGGTTGTTCAACGCCTCTCTGTTCGCCGCCTCCATCCTCCCGCTTTCCACCGCCTACACCGTCTGCGAGGGTCTGGGCTTTGAATCGGGCGTGGACAAGAAGTTCCACGAGGCCCCCTTCTTCTACTGGCTCTACACCATCCTCATCGTCGCCGGCGCCGGCGTCATCCTGTGGCCCGGATTCCCCCTGCTCAAGGTCGCGGTCTTCTCCCAGGTCTTGAACGGCATCCTGCTGCCCTTTGTCCTGTTCTTCATGCTCCGCCTGGTCAACAAGCCCGAGCTCATGGGCAGCTACGTCAATTCCCGCCTGGACAACGTCGTCGCCTGGAGTACCGCCGGGGTCATGATCGTCCTCAGCGCCACCCTGCTCTGGACCACCCTGTAAGGGGACCTGCGCTCAACAAGATTCTTGCCTGGAGCGCGCGGCAGGGGCATAATCGCGCCGCTTCATTCTTCCGGAGGAAGCCGCTTCATGTTTTGCCCCGGCTGCGGGACGGAGAATCCGGCGCAGGCCGCCTTCTGCCTGAAGTGCGGCAGCAACCTGCCGCAAGTCGCCGGGCAGGCTTTCTTCGCGCCCCCGGTCGTCCCGGCAGTACCCGCTCCTCCCGCTCCCATGTCCTATCTGTGGGGATACATCCACGGATGGGCGATGCTGGTGGGCTGCCCGCTCTTCTTCCTGCTGTTTCTGGCGGTGATGGTGGCCCCCGATAGCGACTCCGAGACCCGCCTGGGGGCCGTCATTCTGATGACGCTGCTGGGGCTGGGCGCCCTCACCGGCTTTGGCCTGGTGCGCAAAAGCAAGCTGGGAATGATCCTGGTCTTCGCGTGGACCGGCCTGCACGTCTTTTTTGTTTTGATCTGCCTGTTGGCCCTGGCCGCCGAGCCCAAAGAGCCCAGCATCCCCATCATGCTTCTGTTCGTCCTGGTGGGGCTGGGGTTTTGGGTCGCCTGTTCCGTCTACTACTACCGCCGCCGCCACATCTTCGGCTGAGCGTTCACAGGATCCCGCCGGCGGCGATCTTCCGCACCAGCTCCTGGTCGGCCTGCAGGAAGTCGTACTCGGGCAGCCGGGTGCGCTCCGCCCACTGCACGTCGGCGAAGATGCGGTTCTCCACCTCGCCCTCGAACTCCCGCACCACGAAGAAACGCAATTCCACCGCCCCGCCGTTCTTATAGACGTGCTGGATGCGCGCCACTTCCTCGCCGATGCGGGCCAGGATGCCCAGCTCCTCCTCCAGTTCGCGCCGCAGGCCGTCGGCGGGCTGCTCGCCGGGCTCGATCTTCCCGCCCGGGAACTCCCACTTCAGCGGCATGGTCTGATGCCGGGTGCGCTGGCACACCAGCACCTCGGTGCCCCGCACCACCAGCGCCGCCGCCACCAGCTTCATGCCGGGGACTTCTCCAGGTAGCGTCCCACCAGCCGCGCGCAGTGCTCCACCAGCAGCCGGTCGTCCGGCCCGAAGGCGGCGGGAAGGTGGCTGTCAATGTCGAGCTCACCGGCGACTTCGCCGCGGACGAAGATCGGTGCGACGATCTCCGACTTGGTTTCGATGGAGCAGGAAAGATAACGCGGGTCGGAGTGCACATCGTCCACCACGACCGTCTGCCCGCTCGAGGCCGCGGCGCCGCAGATGCCCTGGTTCAGCGGGATGCGGGTGTGCGGCGTGGGCGCACCCACGAACGGCCCCAGCACCAGCGTCGGCTCGGCGGCGCCCTTCTCCAGCATGTAGAAGCCGACCCAGTTGTAGTCCGGAAGCTGCTGGGCCAGGCGGCTCACGATCGCAGTCATCAGGTGCTCGACCGTCGGGGAAGAGACGGCTCGATGTTCCAGCTCCCGCGCCAGGTCCTGCTTGCTGGTTTCCACCGGCATAATTGGTTATTTAATCATAAGCGGCTGCTGGGCCGTGGGCATGGGGTCGGGCACGCGGAAGCGTTCAAACTCTGCCAGCTCCGCCTCCGGCAGCCGCTCCCAGCGCTGCTTCAGGTAGGCCCAGGGGATGTGGAAGAGCAGCACCTTGGGGCTGAACTTCGTGGAAGTGTGGATGAAGCAGGAGTGCGTGCACCAGCACTGGGCCTTGGGGATGTCGGCAATCTCCTGCCGCATCTCGGCCGAGTGGAGCGCGGCGCCCAGGTCGAAGTCGTGGTCCGCCAGGTTCCCCAGCTTGCCGCGCATCTCGCAGGAGCGGAAGCTGCCGTCGTGGTCGATGACGATAGTGGTCTGGCCCGCGGTGCAGGGCATGGGCCAGGCCCGGTTCGTGTAGTGGTTCTGCTGGTGCAGGTCGAAGTGCAGCTTGATGTTGCCCAGGTAATACATCCGGGCCAGCCGCCGCGCCGTCCAGCTCAGGTGCGCGAACAGGTCCTCGGCATACTGCTCGTGGAACCACATCAGGCGGCGGTGCAGTTGCTCGAGCTCCGCGGGTTCCAGCCGCTTCAGCTCCGGGTCCATGGGGTCGCCGCGGATGATCTCGAAGTAGTGGCCGTCGCTCCCGCTCTCGCGCATCATCTTGAGGCCCAACTCCACCAGCTCACGGTAGTTCTCCGTGGTGATGCAACTGACCACGTTGCGCCGCAGCCGCCGCTCGCCCCGCCAGCGCTCCTCGGCCATGCGCATGGTCTCGAGCGTCTTCTCGAAATTGTTGGGGACGCCGCGGATGGCGTCGTGCGTGTTGGCCAGCCCGTCGAGCGAGAAGTTCAGGTCCACCGTCAGCTCCGGACAGCGCCCCAGCACCTGCTCCATCACATTTCCCAGTTGTTTGGGCAGCAGGCCGTTGGTGGGCAGGTTCACGTGCCGCATGCCGTTCTGCGCATAGAAGAGCTCGATGATCTCCGCCAGCTCTTTGCGCAGGAAGGGTTCGCCGCCCGAGATCCATAGTTTGTGGAAGTGGGGGGCGGTCCGGCTGAGCTTTTCGATCTGTTCGAAAGTCAGGTCGCGGCCTTGGTTCAGCTCTTCCCAGTAGAAGCAGGTGCGGCATAAGGAATTGCAGGAGGAGGTGACGAAGAGGAAGACGGACTCCAGCCGCTTGGGCCGGAAGACCTCCCGCGCGTACTGGAGAACCGGAATCCCCACGGCGCGATTATAGACGGCGGCGGTACCGGCGGCATCGCCCCAACCGAACGCTGTTGATAGAATTGCGGCCGTGGCCACCTACTCGCCCCAGCTTCTCGACCACTTCGAGCACCCGCGCAACGTGGGCGAAATAGAAGGCGCCGACGCCGTCGCCGAAGTCGAGAACCCGGCCTGCGGCGACATCCTGCGCCTGAGCCTGAAGCTCGACGCCGGCCGCATCGTTCAGGCGCGCTTCCGCACTCGGGGCTGCGTGCCTGCTATCGCCTGCGGCTCGGCGCTCACGGAGATGCTGGTGGGCAAATCCGCTGCCCAGGCCCGCGCCATCCGCCGCGAGCAGTTGGTTGCCGCCGTCGGCGGCCTGGAGAACGCCTCCCAGCACGCCAGTCACCTGGCCCTGGACGCCCTGGCCGCCGCCCTCCGCCAGTTGCCGGGGTAGGAGACGCGGCCCGCTTCCCGCGCATCTTAATAAGAGTCCCCCCGGCTAGTGGAATCAGACCAAGGAGAATCGGCATGAAAGTTCGTTTGTTAGTGTTCCTTCTGGCAGCTTCGCTCTTGACCTGGGCGCAGGGAAGAGGAAGCACTGGCCGTCCCGCTGGGACGCCCACCCCGCCCAGCGGCGCGGGTGCGTCCTCTGGAATGCGTCCGGACACCGCCGGCCAGCCCACGACTCCCGGCAAGCCTGCCGATGCCGGCAAGCCCGCGGACCCGGGTTCGCAGGCCAGCACCCAGCAGGCGCTCAAGGATTCCCAGATCAATAGCGGCGCCTTCCGCATGTTGCAGACGAAGACCGGCATGACCAGCGAAGACCTGCAGGCGCTCTACACCTCGAGCGGCGCCAGGAACTTCGGCGCATTCACCTCCGCCCTGGTGGTCTCGAAGAACCTGGGACTGGACCAGAACGCGGTGCTCGAGGGCATGAAGACGCAGAGTCTGGGCAAGACCCTGCAATCGCTCGGCGTCTCGCCGGCTGAGGCCAAGAAGGCGGAGGCGCAGGCCAAGAAGGAAGCCAAGGCAGCCAACAAGCCATCCTGATCTCACCACAACAGCAGAAAGGCCTCCCCTGGGGAGGCCTTTGTCTTTTGAGGGGGAGGACGTCTACGCCGTAGTCAGTCGCGCGTAGTCTTCCGGGGTGTCCACGTTCACCGCGACCAGCGGATCGTTCACCGGGAAATAAAGGACGCGCTCCGCCATCGCGTGTTCCACCTCGCGCGCGCTGGAGGTCGCGGGCGCCTTCAGGAAGGCCTCCATCATCTCGCGCCCCACCACGAAGGGATGCCCATGCTTGCCGGCGTATTCCGGCACTACTGCCCACTTGCCCTTCAGATACGCTTCGGCGAATTCTGCCAGCAGGCGCTCAAGGGTCGAGGAGTCGCAGGGCGGGCGGTCCACCAGCGCCACCACGGCGGCATCGCGGCCGCGGTTCAGCACCTCCTGCAGGCCGACCCGCAGCGAGCTGAACTGTCCCAGCTCCGGCTGCGGGTTCGCTACCAGGAAGCCGGCCTTGGCATAGACCAGGGGCTTGAGCGCCTCGGCGTTCTTTCCCGCCACCACCAGCGAGAGCTGGGTATGCGCCGCCAGCAGCTCGAGCGTGGCTTCCAGGAACGACTGCCCGCGCCAGTCGAGCAGCGCCTTGTCGCGCCCCATGCGCGAGGATTCCCCCGCCGCCAGGATGACTCCCGCGAAGCTGGGCGCGCGCGACATCAGCCCTCCGAGTCCTCATCCGCGTGCTCTTGCAGCGTGCTCGTATCCTCGGAGGCCTGTGCATCCGCCATCCGCCGCGCCGCCTCCGGGCTGTAGTTCATCTGCGCCAGCGCTGCCGGGCTGTGCCGCCGCACCGCGATCATCTCCGCCACGATGGCCACGGCGATCTCTTCCGGCGTCAGCGCGCCTAGGTCGAGGCCGACGGGCGCGTGCAGCCGCGGGTCTTCGAACTTGGAGCGCGGCACGCCCAGCCGCTCCAGCTCCTTGTAGGTGGTGAGGACCTTGCGCCGCGAGCCGATCATCCCGATGTAGCGCGCCGGAGTCCCGACCGCCCACTTCAGCACCCGCATGTCGTCGCGGTGTCCGCGGGTGACGATCACCAGGTAGGAGTTCTCGTTGGGCTCGAGCCGCGCCAGCGAGCGCTCGAAATCTTCGGCGTAGATGTCGCGTGCCTCGGGGAAGCGCTCGCGGTTGGCGTAGCGCTCGCGGTCGTCCACCACCACCACGTCGAACCCCGCCAGCCGCGCCACCTGGTAGACGCTCAGCGAGACATGCCCGGCGCCGAACAGGTAGAGCGTAGCCGCGGGCAGGATGGGTTCAAGGAATACTTCAAGGGTGCCGCCGCACACCAGGCCGGAGTCATACTTGGGGTCGTTGTTCAGGTTGAAGGTGAGCGAGCGCGGCTTCTCCGACTCCATGACTTCCTTGGCCGCCTGCCAAACC
>CBRAFF010000105.1:0-6035 GCA_967755155.1 uncultured bacterium | reverse complement strand
TGAGCGCGGAAGACAAGTACCGCCAGGTGCAGCTCATGACCATGAGCGCGGTGGACTTCCTCGACCAGTGGTTCGAGACCGACGTGCTCAAGGCCACCATGTCCGCCTCCGGCATCATCGGGACCTTCCTGGGCGTGCGCTCGCCGGGGACGGCCTACGTGCTGTTGCACCACTACATGGGAGAGATCGACGGCGCTTTCCGCTCCTGGGGATTCTCGCGCGGCGGAACGGGCGCCATCTCGCTGGCCATCGCCGACGCGGCGCGCGAGGCAGGCGCGGAGATCCGCACCCAGGCCGGCATCGGGCGCATCCTCGTCAAGGACGGGCGCGCCGTCGGCGTGGCGCTGGAGAATGGCGACGAGTTCTTCGCCAGCGTCGTCTCTTCGAGCGTCGATCCGCGGCTCACCTTCCAGCGCATGATCGAGCCCGAGCACCTGCCGCCGGATTTCCTGGAAGAGGTGCGGCGCTACAAGTTCCGCGGCTCGTCAGGCAAGGTGAACCTGGCGCTGGACGCGCTGCCCGACTTCAAGTGCCTGCCCGGCCCGGGCGCGCACCTGCGCGGCGCCATCTCCATCTCGCCCAGCGTGGAGTACATGGAGCGCGCCTACGACGACGCCAAGTACGGCAACTACTCGCGGCGTCCCTACATCGACTGCGTCATCCCCAGCTTGACCGATCCCTCGGTGGCGCCGCCGGGCAAGCACGTGATGTCCTGCTTCGTGCAGTACGCGCCCTACAAGCTGGCGGAAGGGAATTGGGATGAGAAGAAGGAGGCCTTCGGCGACAACGTCATCTCGACCATCGCCGAACACGCGCCCAACCTGAAGAACATCATCCTGGGACGCCAGGTCCTGACCCCGCTCGACCTCGAGCGCGATTTCGGGCTGAGCGAGGGCAACATCTTCCAGGGCGAGCTTTCGCTCGAGCAACTGTTCTTCCTGCGCCCGGTGCCGGGATGGGCGCAGTATCGCACCCCCATCAAGAACCTTTATATGTGCGGCTCCGCAACGCATCCCGGCGGCGGCATCATGGGCGCACCCGGACGGCTGGCGGCGCTCGAGATCCTCAAGGACTGGGGCGCATGAGCGGCATGCGCGACATCGTCCTCATCGGCGGCGGACACAACGCGCTGGTCGCCGCCTTCTACCTGGCGCGCGCCGGACGCAAGCCGCTGCTGTTCGAGCGGCGCGCGGTTGCGGGCGGCGCCGCCGTCACCGAAGAGTTCCATCCCGGCTTCCGCTGTTCGGCGCTGGCCCACGCGGCCGGGCCGATGGACGCGCGCATCCTGCGCGACATGGGCCTCGACGCCGTGGCCATGGTCCGCCCCGACCCGCGCCTGGCTGCGCTCGCGCCCGATGGTCGCGCCGCCGTCTTCTATGAGGACGACACGCGCACCGCGGCCGGCCTCGCCAAGCTCTCCGCGCACGACGCCAAAAGCTATCCCGAATTCCACCGCGCACTGAAAGGCCTGGCGGCAGTGGTAGCACAGGTGTGCGCCACCACGCCGCCGTCGATCGACCATCCCTCGACCGGCGACTACTGGGCCATGCTCAAGGCCGGCAAGGGCTTCCGCAAGCTGGGCGAGAAGGGAATGTTCCGCCTGCTGCGCTGGGGGCCGATGGCGGTGGCCGACCTGGTGTCCGAGTTCTTCGAGAGCGAACTGGTGCGCGCCGCCATCGCCGCGCGCGGCATCTTCGGGACGAACTTCGGGCCGTGGTCGGCGGGTTCGAGCGCGGTGCTGCTGCTGCGCGCCGCCGCGGATTCGCATCCAGCGGGATCCTCGGCCTTCCCGCGCGGCGGCATGGGCGCGCTCACCCAGGCCATGGCCGCGGCGGCAACGAAGGCGGGTGCGGAAATCCGCACCGGCGCCGAGGTGGCAGAGATCAGGGTGAAAGACGGCGTCGCCACCGGCGTCGTGCTGAAGGGCGGGGAAGAGGTTGCGGCGCAAGCGGTGGTCTCCGGCGCCGACCCGCGGCGGACTTTCCTCGGCCTGCTCGACCCGGTCCACCTCACGCCCGATTTCCTGGGCAAGATGCAGAACTATCGCGTGCACGGCACGATGGCCAAGGTCAACCTGGCGCTTTCGGCGCTGCCGGAATTTCCGGCGCTCCGGGAAGATGCAGCGGGCGCGCTGGCCGGGCGCATCCACATCGGGCCGGAGATCGATTACCTGGAGCGTGCCTTCGACGACTCGAAATACGGCGACCTCTCGCGCCTACCGTATCTCGACGTCATGATTCCCAGTGTCAGCGACCCGTCGCTCGCGCCGGCCGGGGCGCAGGTGATGTCGGTGTGCGTGCAGTTCGCTCCCTACAAGCTCAAGCAGGGCGATTGGAAGAGTCGGCGCGAGGAGTTGGGCGACGTCGTGGTGAAGACCTTGGCCGCCTACGCGCCCAAGCTGCCGCAGCAGGTCGTGGCGCGGCAGATCATCACGCCTATGGACCTGGAAGAGAGCTACGGCCTGACCGGCGGGCACATCTTCCACGGCGAGCTGGCCCTCGACCAGCTCTTCACCATGCGGCCGCTGCTGGGCTGGGCGCGCTACGCCACGCCCATCCATGGACTTTACCTGTGCGGCTCCGGGACGCATCCCGGCAGCGGGCTGACCGGCATCTCCGGCGCCAACGCGGCACGGGAGATCTTGAAACAAAGTAAAAAGTAAAAAGGAAAAAGTGAGAAGCGAAGCCAGCGTGGGAGGTCCGGCGCCTGAGTTGGTGTACACCACCGCCGCGGGAGAACAGAAGCGTCTCTCTGCTCTCTGGGCCACGCGGCCGGCGCTGGTGTTGTGGCTGCGCCACTTCGGCTGACAGTTCTATGCCGAGATACTCGCGCAGTTGCGTGAGAAGCAAGGCGAGTTCGAGAAGCGCGGCGTGGCCCTGGCCTGCGTGGTGCAAGGCACGGCGGAAGAGGCCGCGCGCTTCTGCGGGCGGCATGGCGTGGAGTCGCTCTGCATCCCCGATCCTGAGAAAGAAAGTTACCGGGCGCTCGGCCTGGGCCGCGCCTCCCTGAAAGAGCTGTTCTTTCCCTCCGACGACCTGAAGCGCCGCCGCGCCGAAGCCAAGCAGGCCGGTTGCTCGAACAAGCTCGAGGGCGCGCGCCAGAAGCACAGTGACGTCTTCCAGCTTCCCGGCGCGGCTCTCATGGCCGAGCGCGGCACCATCCTCTGGCTGCACCGCGGGAAGCACACGGGCGACGTGCCCTTGCCGGATGAGCTGCTGGAGATCGTCCGGCAATTCGTTCCCTAGAGTGCGCGGGCGGGACGCCCGCGCGACAGCCGGCGAGACGCCGGCGCTACCTCACAAGCCTGCCTTCAAGTCTGCCGCCAGCAGCCGGTGGAACAGATGTTCGCCCGCCTCGCGGCGGACGGAGAGGCGTCCGGTCGAATAGGCGCGCGACGCCAGGCCGCGCTGCACGCTCTCGCAGATGTTGTGGTCCTCGTCCTGCACGCGGCCGCTCACGTCCATGCTCTGGCGGTTGTAGGCGGCGGCCTGCTCGCTGACGTCGGCGAAGTAGTAGTCGAAGACCACGCGCATGCGGTCGAGGGCCAGCGGCAGCACCAGGTTGGTCTCGAGGAAGCCTTCGTACCAGTTGAGCATCAGGTTGGGATACTGCCAGTAGTAGTAGGCGCGGCCCTTGCGCACGCCGGCCATCCAGGGGTCGCCGTTGCCGGATTCGACCGGCGAGGTCTGCAAACAGAAGCGGTCCTGGTTCTCGATGGTGTACTGCTGGTAGTTGAGGATGCTGTCCAGTCCCTTGTGCAGGTGGGGGACGTGGTAGCCGCCGTCGAGATAGTTGTCCAGGAAGACCTTCCAGTTACATTGCAGGTCGAAGACGCGGCGCTCGTAGAAGTGGAGAGAAGGGAAGTCCAGGGGGCGGACGCGCTCCACCAGGCTGCCGAGAAAATCGGCGAGCGGCGGCCCCTTCGCGTCGAGGTTGACGAAGACGAAGCTCTCCCAGGTCTCGACGCGCAGGGGAACCAGGCCGTTCGCGGCGCGGTCGAAGTTGCAGACGTCGGTGAACTCCGGCGTGCCCTTGAGCGCGCCTTCGAGCGAATAAGTCCAGCCGTGGTAGGGACAGCGCAGGTGCTGCGCGGAGCCGGCGGGCTCGGTCATGACGGCGGCGGCGTGGTGGCGGCAGACGTTGAAGAAAGCGCGCAGCACTCGGTCGCTGCCGCGCACCACGACGATAGGCTCGCCCGCGACCGCGCCGGTCACGTACTGGCCGGGCTCGGCGACCTGGTCCACGCGTCCCGCCATCTGCCAGGTGCGGCCGAAGACCGCCTGCCGCTCCAACTCCGCGATGCGCTCGTCCGTGTACCAGGAGGCGGGGATAGTGGAGGCCTCGGCCAGCGGCCGCGAGGGGTCGTAGGCGGAGACGATTTCTTCCAGCGGCCGTTCCATGTATGCTCCCAGTCTGGTTCGGCCCTAGATGGTACAGGAGGAGGCTGGCCGATGAGTACCCTTCGCGTATCCACACTTTTGCAGCGGCAGAAGGAGTCCGGCCGCCCCTACCTGGAGTTTCTACGCGCCAGACACATGAGCGCGGGGATCTACGTTTTGCCGGCGGGCGCGACCGACCACCAGCAGGCGCACGGCGAAGACGAGATCTATTACGTGGTCCAGGGCCGGGGCCGATTTTCGAGAATGACCGCCGCGGGGACAGACGAGCAGCCGGTGGAGCCGGGCACGGTGCTGTTCGTGGGCGCGGGCATGGAGCACCGCTTCCACGATATCAGCGAGGAACTAGTGCTGCTGGTGTGCTTCGCACCGCCCGAGGCCTCCACCGAAAGCGAAGGTTAGCTGGAGGAGCATCCCGCTCCCGGAGCCGCCATGAAAGCCGGCATGATGGATTATCCCCTCACGCTCCCGCCCATGCTGGAGCGCGCCGGGAAGCTCTTCCCCCAGGTGGAGATCGTCTCGCGGCGGCCCGACCGCTCGCTCGACCGCTACACCTACGCCGACTTCTACGCCCGCGCGCGGCGGCTGGCGGCGGCGCTGCAAGCCGCGGGGCTCCAGCCGGGCGAGCGCGTGGCCACGCTGATGTGGAACCACTCCACGCACCTGGAATGCTACTTCGGCGTCCCTGCCGCCGCGGGCGTGGTGCACACGCTGAACGTGCGGCTGCATCCCTCCGAGCTGGCCTACATCGTCAACCACGCGGAGGACCGCTTCCTCATCGTGGACGACGTGCTGCTGCCGCTCTACGAGAGCTTCAAGGACCAGGTCAACGCCAAGCTGGAGCGCGTCTTGGTGGCGCCGACCACCGGAAAACCGGTTGCCGCGCCGTATGAGAGTTACGAAGACTTCATTGGTTTGGCGGGGGCCGGGGCGGGCCGCGATTTCTCCTATCCCGCGCTCGACGAGAACGACGCCGCGGCCATGTGCTACACCTCCGGCACCACGGGCAAGCCCAAGGGCGTGCTGTACTCGCACCGCGCGCTGGCGCTGCACTCCTTCGCCTTCGCGCTGCCCGACGCCATGGACATCTCGCACCAGGATTCGATTCTCGTCGCCCAGCCCATGTTCCACGCCAACGCCTGGGGCGTGCCCTTTTCCGCCATCCTGTGCGGCAGCAAGCTGGTGTTTCCCGGGCCGTATCTGGATGCCGCCAGCCTGATCGAGCTGCTGGAGAAGGAGCGTGTCACCTTCACCGGCGGCGTGCCCACGGTGTGGCTGCGGGTGCTGGAGGCGCTGGACGCAGATCCAACGCTGTGGAAGCCGCCGGCGGGCATGCGCATCATCTGCGCCGGCTCAGCCGCGCCCGAGAGCATGCTGCGCCGCTTCGACCAGATGGACGTGCGCATGATCCACTTTTGGGGCATGACGGAGATCACGCCCGCGGGCACCATCTCCCGTCTGAAAAAACACATGATGGAGTGGCCGGAGGAACAGCAGTACGCGACCCGCCTCAAACAGGGCATGGCGCTGCCCTTCGTGGACGTCCGGGTGATGACCCCGGAGGGCGAGGCGCCCTGGGACGGCGAGACGCTGGGCGAGCTCCAGGTGCGCGGGCCGTGGGTGGCCGCCAACTACTAC
>CBRAFF010000104.1:0-6070 GCA_967755155.1 uncultured bacterium | reverse complement strand
GATGGGGGCGCGTCCGGCGCTCAATTTCGACGAGAAGCCGATGGTGGTGATCTGGGAGGTCACGCAGGCCTGCGACCTGAGCTGCTACCACTGCCGGGCCAGCGCCCAGCCGCTGCGCAACTCCATGGAACTGACCACGGCGCAGGGCCGGCGGCTGATCGACGAAGTGGCCGCGATGCGCACGCCCATCTTCGTGCTGACCGGCGGCGACCCGCTGAAGCGTCCCGACATCTTTGACCTGGTGGAGCACGCGACGCAAAAAGGAGTGCGCGCCGCGCTCACCCCCAGCGCCACCCCGCTGCTGACCCAGGCGGCCATCTCAGAGCTCAAGAAGCGCGGACTGGCGCGGCTGGCCATCTCGCTCGACGGCCCCAGCGCGGAGGTCCACGATACCTTCCGTGGCGTCGCCGGCTCCTACCAGCGCACCATGGACGCCGCGCGTTGGGCCCGCGAGTACCACCTGCCCATGCAGGTCAACACCACCGTCACCCGCCGCAACCACAAGGACCTCGACACCTTCGTGCCCCTGCTGGAAGAGATGGGCATCGTGCTGTGGAGCGTCTTCTTCCTGGTGCCGACGGGGCGGGGCAAGCAGGACGACCTGCTCTCGGCGGAAGAGTGCGAGCAGGTGTTCGAGCGGCTCTACCAGATCTCGCGCCGGGTGAAGTTCCACATCAAGACCACGGAAGGGCAGCACTACCGGCGCTTCCTATTGCAGAAGCACGCTGCGGAGTGGCAGGAGCCGCGGTCGGAGGAGAGTGCGCGCCCCAAGGCTCCCGCGGGCGTGGCCTACGCCCTCGACGGCACCCGGCCCGGGGTCAATGACGGCAAAGGCTTCGTCTTCGTCTCCCATACCGGCGAAGTCTACCCCAGCGGCTTCCTGCCGCTCCGCGCGGGGAACGTCCGCAAGCAGTCGCTGGCGGAGATTTACCGCACCTCGCCCTTGTTCATCGCCCTGCGCGACCCCAACCAGCTCAAAGGCAAGTGCGGCATCTGCGAGTACAACCAGATCTGCGGCGGCTCGCGCGCCCGCGCCTACGCCACCACCGGCGACGCCTTCGCGCCCGACCCCTGCTGCGTGTATCAGCCCGTCGCGGCTGTTTAAGAACATCTCGAACGAAGCGAGAGAGCCCTATCCCTTAGAATCCTACTCATGGACATCCTCGCTCGGCTCTTCGAGCAGCACTTTCACGGTCCGGTGGTTCGAGTGCAGCCCGTGCAGGGTCAACTCGGCGCCTCGGGGCGTACGATCGTGCGGCTCGCCGGCGAGAGTGCCAGCGCGATCGGCATTCTCTATGGCGTTCGCGAAGAGAACGTGGCTTTTCTGGAATTCTCGCGACACTTCCGCCGCAACGGCTTGCCTGTCCCGGAGATCTATGCCGAAGACCTGGACCAAGGCGCTTACCTGGAAGAGGATCTGGGCGACACCACATTGTTTCAGTTGCTGGGAGCCAATCGTGCCGGCGAGAGACTTGCGCCTGAGGTGATTGCAGCGTACCGCAAGGTCGTGGAGATACTCCCGCGCTTTCAGATCGAAGCCGCCCGCGGGCTGAAGTACAAGGTGTGCTATCCCCGGGCGAGCTTTGACCGCCAGTCCATCGCCTGGGACTTGAATTATTTCAAGTACTACTTCCTCAAGCTGGCAGGCATCCCATTCAACGAACAGGCCCTGGAAGACGATTTCGGACGGCTGACCCGCTTCCTGCTGACCGCGCCGCGAGACTACTTTCTGTACCGCGACTTCCAGTCGCGCAACATCATGGTGCGCGGCGGGGAGCCGTTCTTTCTGGACTACCAGGGAGGACGGAAGGGCGCGCTGCACTACGACGTCGCTTCGCTACTCTACGACGCCAAGGCGGACCTGCCACCGGAACTGCGCCAGCAGTTGCTCGATCATTACGTGGAA
This sequence comes from uncultured bacterium, assembly GCA_967755155.1. GTDB lineage: Bacteria > Acidobacteriota > Terriglobia > Terriglobales > Acidobacteriaceae > DASYVL01. The sequence goes on along the minus strand of CBRAFF010000104.1, from coordinate 4,164 downwards.
GGCCTCGCCCGCTTCACCGAGATGTCACGGGAGGCTTTCCTGCACCACTACTATGCGTTTGTATACGTCCGCATCATGCAAGCGCTGGGGGCGTACGGCTTTCGCGGCTTCTACGAGCGCAAGCCACATTTCCTGCAAAGCGTGCCCTACGCGTTAAAGAATCTGCGCTGGCTGCGGCAGCATGTTGAACTGCCGATTGCGATCCCCACGCTGTTGGAAACGTTCGAAGGCATGGTGGCCTCGGAGAGGTTACAAAAGCTGGTCGCGGGGTCAGAGACGGAGAAGTTCGCCGGCCAGTCGCCGCAGGCCGGGGCTGCCCAGGCGAAGACTCTTACGGTGCGGATCGCCAGTTTTTCATTCCACCAGGGCGGGCCGCCGAAAGATGAGAGCGGACATGGTGGCGGCTTTGTTTTCGATGTCCGAAGCATTCCCAACCCGGGCCGCGAGGAGCGTTTCCAGGCCCTTTGCGGCAGGGATGCGCCAGTGGTCCAATACCTTGAGGCGCAGGAGAGCGCGCATCAATTTCTCGCCAATGCGCTTTCTCTGGTTGAGGCCAGTGTGAAGGAGTATCAGCGGCGCGGGTTCACGAACCTCATGGTCTCATTCGGCTGCACCGGCGGCCGGCACCGTTCGGTCTACATGGCGGAACAGCTGGCCGAGCGCCTGCGCGGTAAGGCAGGTGTGAACGTCATCGTGCGGCACACGGAGCTGGAGAAACTTCAAGGGCAGAGAGCAGCCGGGAAGCTGGGCCCATGAAAGCCATGATCCTGGCTGCCGGGCTGGGTACCCGTCTCCGGCCACTCACGGACGACCGTCCCAAGGCATTGGTGGAGCTTGCGGGCCGCACGCTGCTGGAGACTGCTCTTTCCCGCCTGCGCAACTTCGGCATCAGCGACGTGATCGTCAATGTCCATCACTTTGCCGACCAGGTTGTGGACTACCTCAAGGCGAATCGCGATTTCGGGATGCGGATCGAGATCTCGCGTGAGGACGTGCTCCTCGACACGGGGGGAGGGCTGAAGAAGGCGGCCTGGTTTTTCCTTGACCAACCCGGGGCGACCGAAGAGCCGTTCCTCCTGCACAACGTGGATGTCCTGACCACCATCGATCTGCAACGGCTGGTGGATTGTCATGGGAAGGGCCAGGCGCTGGCTACGCTGGCGGTGCAGCAACGCGAGGCCTCGCGCACCCTGCTGTTCGATGAGCAGCTTCAACTCTGCGGGCGGCGAAGAACGCGCGACGACAGGCCGGAGATAGTCCGGCCGTGCGGGCATCCCCAAGAGCTGGCTTTTTCCGGCATCCACGTGCTTTCGCCGCGCATTCTGCGAACGTGGAAAGAAGAAGGCGCGTTCTCCATCATCGACGCGTATCTGCGTCTGGTTGCCGGAGGAGAAAGAGTCCTGGCATTTCGCGCGGATGAGTATTACTGGCGGGATCTCGGCAAGCCGGAGAGCGTGACGCAAGCGGAGCAGGACCTGAAACACAACATTGTCCGTGCCGGGGACGTCGGACTCTGAGCATCCTCGCTTCCTTACATGTACGTTTTATGGTACATATGGGAGAGATGGCAGAGGGTCCACCGCCACCGAAAACCCCGCTGGTGTTCTTCCGCACGCAGGCGGGTCACGAGCCAGTGCGGGAGTGGCTGAAGGGATTGCCCGAAGCCGAGCGCCATGCCATCGGCCGGGACCTGCTCCGCGCGCAGTGGCGGTGGCCGGTGGGCATGCCGCTTTGCCGCCCACTGGGAAGCGGGCTGTGGGAGGTGCGGACGGACCTGCCCAGCAGGCGGACAGCCCGCGTGTTGGTTTGCTTTTACCGCGGGCACTTGGTGGCAGTGCACGGGTTCATCAAGAAGACACGCGCCCTGCCAGGCGAAGATTTGGGGTTGGCGCGCAAGCGCCAGAGGGAGTTGGACCGATGAGCAAGAAGCATCTGGGATCGAGCATTGACGATTTCCTGAAGCAGGAAGCGATCTTTGACGAGGCGCAGGTGCAGGCAGTCAAGGAGGTCGTTGCTTGGCAGCTTGCCCGGGCCATGAGGAAAAAGCGAATCTCCAAGACGCGCATGGCCGCCCTGCTCAGGACCAGCCGCAGTCAGGTGGACCGTCTGCTGGATCCGAACGACGACATCACGCTTTCCAGCCTGCAGCGGGCCGCGGCCATGGTGGGCCGCCGCGTCAGCATTGAGCTGGTGTAAGAAGGAACGGTCGCCTTCGCTCCGGCCTCGGATCACGATGACAGTCGATTCGTAAGGTAGGGCTCCCTCGGTCGCCTGGGGGACCTCGAGATGTAAAGAAAAAAGCAGGAGCTACCGCACTCCCGCCAGCTCCTGCAGCAGCCGCCAGTTCTCCAGGCGGCCCTGCTGCGCCTGCTTCAGGGACTCATCGGGCTGGCCCTGGGCGTCGAAGTGGCGCGCAAAGCGTCCTTCGGTGCGGGCGAAGGTGACGAAGTCCACCGGCTGCCCGCTCTTCGGGTCCATGTACCAGTCTTCCTTCACCGACGGATTCCCCTGTAGCGAGAGCCGCTCGCGCATGCGCTCGCCCGTGCGCGGGTCGAAGATGGAGATAGGGAACGTCCGCGACTCCACCACCAGCTTGGATTGCATGATGGAAGCGTCGTCGGGGACGCCGTGCTCCGGCTGGCAGGTGGTGTAGCAGATGATGACCGCCGGGCCGGGATACTCGTTGGCCGCCAGCACCGCCTTGTAGAAGTGGTTGGCATGCGCCGCGGTCGTCTGCGCCACGAAGACTCCGGGATGCATCATCAGGATCTGCCCGAGGTCCTTGCGGAGTTCGCGTTTGCCGGATTGGGTCTTGCCGAAGGCCCCCATCTTGGCGTCCTGCCCGGTGAAGGTGGCGGTGGAGGTCTGCCCGCCGGTGTTGGAGTACACCTGGGTATCGAGCACCAGGACCTTGATGTCCATGCCCGACATCAGCATGCGGGAGAGCGACTGGAAGCCGATGTCGTACATGGCGCCGTCGCCGCCGATGACCCAGAGCTTGCGTTTGGTGTGGCCTTCCTGGTCCCAGCGCAGGCGGATGCCCATGGCGTCGGCGGGCGCGTTCTCGAACAGCGAGTTGGTCCAGGGCACGGCGAAGGGATTGTAGGGATAGGTGGAGCCGTAGACGCTGTTGCAGCCGGTGGCAGCGACCACGCCGATCTGGTCCTTGCCGTAGACGAAGCTAGTGGCGGCCAGCATCATGCGGATGGCGGTGGCTTCGCCGCATCCCATGCAGGAGCCGGCGCCCCCGGTGTAGAGCAGGGAGCGCTCGGCCAGCATCATGTCGCCCAGCGCTTTCTCGTTGAGGAAGCGCGCCGGAGTCTCCGGCAGGCGGTGGTAGAGGTCGAGGGCCAGGTCGTGGTCGCGCAGGTTGCCGTTCTTGGGCGCCATCTTCAGCGCGTCGTGCTTGCCGCAGGCCACCACGCACTCGCCGCAGCCCTTGCACTTGTCGGGGTCCACGAAGATGCCGAACATGCCGCCGGTCTCGCCGCGCTTCTGCGGGATCTCGTAGTACTTGCTGGTCTGGCAGAAGTGTTTGCGGATGGCTTCGGCGTCTTCGGCCTTGGCCAGCATCTCTTCCAGCACCGTCGCCTCGGCCACCTTGGCCAGGATGGCGGTGTCCGGGCACTGGTTGACGCATTCCATGCAGCCCACGCAGCCGGCGGCGAGGAATTCGGGGATCTCCGGCGCCAGGTTGCGCAAGCTGCGGCGGTGGGCGCTCGAAGGAGGCATCAGGCTGCGGGCCACGGCCTCGTCGGCCTCCAGGTCATCTTCCCGGCCGCGCAGGTAGGAGCCCACGATGCGGTCGCAGAAGTCCCCTGGCAGCAGCGCCCCGTCCGCCGAACAAGCCGAAGCGGGACGCTGCTGGGGAAGGAGCGGGAGGGTCGCGTCCTTCACCGGGGGGACAACTCGCAGAACCTCGTCGAAGCCGCGGCGGGCGGCGGCCAGGTTGTCGGCCACCACGCGCGCGCCGCGCTTGCCGAAATACTTGTGCAGGGTCTGCTCCAGTTTTTCAAAGAGCTGCTCGGGGCTCAGGCCGGCGCGCTCGCGGAACGGGGTCAGGCGCAGGAACGCTCCCAGCAGCCCGATGCCCTGCATGCGGATCTGCAGGTCGGCGCGGCTGGAGCAATCGCGCGCGATGCGCTGGGCGTCGAGCCGGTAGAG
>CBRAFF010000103.1:0-6149 GCA_967755155.1 uncultured bacterium | reverse complement strand
CGGAGACGCCGCCGGCTCTGCCTCGGGCAGGTGGCGAGGAAGCGACCGATGAATAGCCGCGGGTCCAAGACGGAAGGGGTGCTGGCGGAGCTGCAGCGCTCCGTCCCGCGCCAGGTCGCGTTCACCGCGGCCGGCTGGGCGGCGCTGGCCGCGGCCGTGCTGCTGTCGTTCGGCGGCCTCCTGGCCGGGGCGTGGCTCTACGTGGCCGCGGAGCGGGACGTGAGCCTGCGCCGCGAGGTCGCCAGCAATGCCGTCTCCACGCTGGGGGAGATCACGAGCGTGCAGCGCCGCCGGGACAAGGAAGGCAAGACGGACGTCACCTACCGCTACACCACCAACGACCGCGACTATGCCGGCCGGGTGCGGCTCAGCAAGCGCGCGGGCTCCAGGCTCGCGCCGGGCGCGCGCATCCCCGTGCGCTTCCTGGCTTCCGCTCCCGCGCGCAGCTGGCTGCCGGGCCGCGAGCCGCAGGGAGTCGAGTTCTGGCTGGTCCCGCTGGTGGCGCTGCCGCTATGTGCCGCCGGGGCGGTGAGCGCGTTGACCCTGCGCCGCCAGCACCGGCTCCTGGCCTGCGGACGGCCCGCCCTGGCGCGCGTGACCGAGGCCAGGAAGTTCAGCCGCGCCCACAACCAAGGCCACGGCTTTCACGTGGCCTTCGAGTTCCATCTGCTCAGCGGAGCCCGGCGCACGGGCAGCTTCGATGTGCAGAAGGATCCGCCTCAGGCCGGCGCGGCTTCGGTCATCGTCTACGACCCGGAGCACCCGCGGCGGCACGCGCGCTATCCCTTGCCCCTGGTGCGGCCGGAACCGGCCGCACACACCGCTCTGCCGCGTTAGCGCCGAAAGGGGCGATGCCCCGCAAAGCTGGGTGGGGCACCCGGCTGGTCAAAGACCCGGTTACTGCACAAGCTTGGGGAAAGTCGGCGGTACGAGGATCCTGGCCAGGACCGCGTTCACCACTCGATCGCAGCGCGACAGATGGAACTGGAAGGCGTCTGGAGTGCTTGCGCCCGCGCGAGCGTAGAGATCGGTTTGCAGCATCGCCCGGGCCCGATGCAGGCGCGTCTTCACGGCCTCCTCGGTGATGCCCAGGGCCTCGGCGGTTTCCGTCGTGCTCATTTCCTCGATCTCGCGCAGCACAAATACCGTCCGGTACTTGTCGGGCAAAGCGTCGAGGGAAGTTTCCAGAAGCGTCTTCATCTGGGCCCCGAACATCTGCTCTTCCGGATTGCGGGCGTTGGACATAGGTTCCGGCCTCACGGGGACATCGGTTTCAGCCGCGGAATCCAGGCTGTCCCATCGCTTGGACTTGCGCACGCGAGCCAAGGCTTCGTGAACCGCGATCTTGGTCAACCAGGTGGAAAACTTGGCTCGGTTTTCGAACTGCTCCAGGTGGGTAAAGGCGCGCACGTAGGCTTCCTGCATCACGTCTTCCGCTTCCGTGTCGTTTCCCAGAATGGCCCGGGCCGCGCGGTAGACGCGCTGATTATGGCGTCGCATGAGAATCTCAAACAGCGCCGCGTTGCCGGCGCGAACCTGGGCTACGACCTCTTCATCCGCGAGTTCCGTCAGGTTTGACGATGCGACCGCATCCGGCTGATCCAGGCCCTTCATGCCAATGTGCCCCCTATCCATTAGAGCACTGAGTGCGACAAACGTTGCAGGTTTCAAGCGGGCCGGCGCAGGGGCTGTCACCTTTTGCCGGGTCGCAGCTCTGTACTGGTGAGCAGCAAAGAAATCTGACGAGGTGGAAGGAATGATGAATAGCAAGGAAAAGGGCCTGGATTCCGCATGGTGGGCGCTGCGGATCGGGCTGGGTGTGGGGCCGTTTCTGGCCGGTCTGGACAAGTTCTTCAACATCCTTACGGACTGGGGAATGTACCTGAGCCCCACCATGGAAAAGCTGCTGCCCGTCAGCGGCACCACATTCATGCACGCGGTGGGCGTCATTGAGATGCTAGTGGGTTTGGCCATCCTCACCCGCTGGACCCGTCTCGGGAGCTATGTGGCCGCCGGCTGGCTACTGGCCATCGCCATCAACCTGGTGACGACCGGCATGTTCTTCGATCTGGCGGTCCGGGACGTGGAGATCGCCATCGCCGCTTACACCCTGGCGCGCCTCACCGAAGCACGCCGGGCGACCGGCGCCACACTGCCCATATCCCTGCTCGAGCGTCGTCGAGCTGCAGCGTAAAGCGTTCAAACCAACACCACTCTAAAAAGGAGAACACAGTGAACAAAGCAGCGTTTTTCCTCGCCGCATTGGCCCTCGTCTTCCCACTTTCCGCAGACGCGGAAACCTGGAAGAACGTGGCCCTGGTGGACACGATGTGCAGCGTGAAAGCAAAGGCAGCCCCGGACGAGCACACCACAAAGTGTGCCTTGGCCTGTGCCAAGAGCGGTTTTGGCATTCTCGCCGCGGATGGCTCATTTGTGAAACTGGACGAAGCGGGCAATCAGAAGGTGGTCGCCGCGCTGAAGAGCACCAAGAAGACCGACCATCTCCGCGCGACCGTCACCGGCGAACGCGATGGCGGAACCATCCGGGTGCAGTCACTCAACCTGGACTGACTTCGCCACGAAGGACGGACGGCTGCTTCCCCTCGCGGGGAGGCAGCGGTCCGCGGAACAGAGGAAGCAATGCCTAGGGTCAGGATCCTGAGAACCGACGAGATTGCCAGTGGGACCCTGGCGGTCCACGTGGAAAAACCAGACGGCTTCAGGTTCGAGGCCGGTCAGTTCGTCGAAGCCGCGCTGATCGATCCGCCCGAGACCGATGCCGAAGGCAACAGCAGAGCTTTCACGCTGGCCAGCGCGCCCTACGAGGAGGAGCTGGTTTTCGCGACTCGATTGCGCGATACCGCCTTCAAGCGAGTCCTGAAAAACCTGCCGGCCGGACGGGAACTCTATCTCGAAGGCCCGTTCGGTTCCTTCACCTTGCACCAGGATGGCTCACGTCCGGCCGTTTTCCTGGCGGGAGGAATCGGCGTCACGCCCTTCCGGAGCATCGTGCTGCAGGCGACGAAAGACGTGCTTCCCCATCGTTTGTTTCTGTTCTATTCCAACCGGCGACCGGAAGACGCGGCTTTTCTGGAGGAGTTCCAAGAGCTGGAGAGGCAAAACTCCCGGTTCAAGCTCCTTGCGACCATGACCGACATGCAACATTCCAGCCGGCCATGGCGGAGCAGCCGAGGCCCCATCAGCAAAGACATGATCGAGCGCCGTGCCGGCCCGATGGCTTCGCCCGTCCCCTACATCATCGGCAAAGACAGGATCGAACGTCAGGCCTGCCCCATGACCTCGCCGATCTATTACATCGCCGGGCCGCCCGGCATGGTGCGGGCCATGCAAGATATGTTGAGGACTTCGGGCGTCGACACCGACCGCATCCGTGCCGAGGAGTTCGCCGGCTACTGAACCGACCACCGCCGCTACGCCCCCATCCAGCGCACGATGAACACCGAGAGCGGCTGGGACTTGCCTTTCACCAGCAGGGGCGGCATGGGGGCGCAGTCGAACCCGTCGCCGAGTTCGGAGAAGGTGGACTGGGTGATGAGGATCTGTCCGCCGGCGGCATGCGCGACCAGGCGCGAGGCGACGTTGACCGTGTCGCCGACCACGGTGTAGTCCAGGCGGCGCGGCGAGCCGATGTTCCCGGCGGTGACCAGGCCGGTGCTCACCCCGATGCCCACCTTCAGCTCCGGCCACTGGCGGGCGGCGGAATCGCGGTTCAGCTCCAGCAGCAGCTTCTGGATGCCCATGGCGGCGCGCACGGCGTTGGCCGCGTCGTTTCCCTTGGAGATGGGCGCGCCGAACACCGCCAGCAGGCCGTCGCCCAGGTATTTGTCGAGGGTCCCGCCATGGTCGAAGATCACATCGGTCATGCGGGTGAAGACTTCGTTCAGTATCTCGACGATCTTCTCCGGCGCCAGTTGCTCGGAGATGCTGGTGAAGCCGCGGATATCGCAGAACAGCACGCTCACCCGCTGGTTCACGCCGCCCAGCTTGACGTTGGGATCGGCGGCGATCATCTCCACCACGTCGGGGGAAAGGAAGCGCTCGAGCGCCGAGCGGTGTAGAGCCTGCTCGGCCAGTTGCTGGCGGGCCAGGGCCGAGGCCAGGGCGGAGGCTGCCTGCGCCGCCACCAACGCGAAGACGTTCAGCTCGTTTTCGCTGAAGGCGGCCTTCTTTTCCAGGTTGTCCACGTAGAGCAGGCCCAGCAGCCGGCCGGATTCGACGCCGGTTTCGACCAGCGGCGCGCACATGGCCGAGCGCAGGCCCCAGATCTTCACGCTGTCGCTGGCCTGGAAGCGCTCGTCGGCTGCGGCGTCGGCGATCAGGATGGGGGCCTTCTCCTGGCGCATGCGCTCCAGGATGGAGTGGCCCAGGATGATGCGCGGCTGCTCCCGGGGAGGCCGGCGGCGCTGCGATCCCTCGCCGACGTCGCGGGGGGCGCCGCGGCGGGTGCCGGAGCGATAGTGCACCTCGGTCTGGCGCGAGACTTCGCCGGCTTCGTCGAAGAACAGCATGAAGCCGCGCTCCACCCCCTCGATGCGGAAGGACAGCGACATCACCTGCGCCGCCAGGTCGTCGAGCGAGAGGGCGGAGTGCAGCGCCTTGCCCGCGTCGTAGAGCACGGTGAGCAGGTACTTCTCGCGCTCCAGTTGCCGGATGCGCTCCACCATCTCCTCCAGGGTCCCGGTGGGAGTCGCGATTTCTCCCGTGCCCAGGCCGGGGGCGCGGCCCTCGAGCACGTCCTGCAGCGTGGCGGGGATCTCCGCCTTGCGCAGGACCACGGTGCCGATGTCGGTGGACTCGAACTTCAACTCGTAGTCGCCCACCTGCAGCAGGTCGCCGTGGAAGAGCGCGGTTTCCGTGGAGATGGTTTTCCCGTTCACCAACACGCCGTTGGTGCTGCCGCGGTCGGCCACCCGCACTTCGCCGTTCTTCTCCTGCTTGAGTACGGCGTGGAAGCGGGAGACGCTGTCGTCGTCCAGCACCAGGTCATTGGCGCTGCCGCGGCCGATGGTGACCACCGGCTTCATCAGTTCCAGGATGCCGCTCGAGCCCTTGGAAGAGGAGATGAGGAGGCGAGCCATGACCGCCGGGGGCTACTGCTTCTCCAGCTTTTGTTCGAGCGGGACCCTCTTGCCTTCCTCGACCACCACGGCCTTCTGCGCCGGCTTGTAGCCCTCCAGCTTGAAGGCAAAGGTGTAGGTGCCGGGGTCGAGGATGATCTTGGCGGGCGCCTTCTTCTCAAAGGGGCGGCCGTTGATGGCGATTTCCGCGCCCTTGGGGTTGGAGCGGACGTCCACCTGCCCCTTGCCGGCGGGGATGCCGCCGAAGAAGCTCTTGAGCTTGCCCATGGCGCCTTCCGAGCTGCCCGGCTGCAGCTTGGGGGCGAAGGAAAACGTCTCGCCCTCGGCCAGGTTGGTGGCGACGCTGGCGTCCACGAAGCCCGCCTTGCGCACCACGATCCTGTGCTCGCCCTTTTCCACCGCGATCTGGGCGGGCGTGAGCCTGCCGGTCTCCTTGCCGTCCACCAGGATGCTGCCGCCCGCCGGGTCGCTCGAGACCGCCAGGGTGGAGACCACGGTGCGCAGTTGCGCGTGCACCGTCAGGGCCTGGCCCGCGGCCAGCTCCACCGTCTGCGTCTGCGTGATGTATCCGGATTTGGAGAAGACCACGGAGTGTTTTCCCGCGCTCCTGCTGGGGCTGCTGAAGGGCGTGATCCATGTGGGCTCGGTCCAGCCATCGATCTGCACCTGCGCGCCGGAAGGATAGGAGGTCAGGCGCATCTCGCCCGAGCCCGGCGCCACCTTGCGGCCGGGCGCGATGGGAGCCGAGGTCACCCGCATGGGCTGCGCGCGTCCCTTCGGCGGGCTGGAAGGCTTCGCTTCCGGAGGCTTGGCGGCGCCGGAAGTAGCGGTCTGTGTGCCGGGCTGACTGGCCGGGGGTTCCGTGGATGATGGAGGACTGGCCGTTTGCTGCGGCACGGTTGTCTGCTGCTGCGCCGCGGGCTCCGCGAGCGCGTTCGTCCGATAGCGGATGTAGGAAAGGCCGGCCACTGCCAGCAGCAGCGCTGCCAGCGCTACTCCGCCGTGAAGGACCCAATCGGACGACCCTTTCTTTCCTGCGGCCTTTACCCC
>CBRAFF010000102.1:0-6154 GCA_967755155.1 uncultured bacterium | reverse complement strand
CCCGGGGTGGGTGCGTCAGGACGATGCCTTTCTGCCTTACACCAGCAACTCCATCCGTTTGGCCGCGACCGGCCCCCTGCCGGCGCCCAGTCTGGACGGGCAGAGGCAGACCCTGGCCATGAACTACACCCTGATTGTTTCTCCGGCCAAGGCGTTCCAGATCAAGGCGGCATACCGCCAGTACGACTTTAACAACAACAGTCTCGTCTTCAGTAGCGACCCGGCCGACAACCCCGACTTCCCCAACCTCACTCCCGTACAGGGGGACACCGGAGCGCCCGGTTCGGCGAGCAACCGAAGCCGCATCACCAGCTTCCACCGGAAAACGTTCGAACTGAACGGGAACTGGTACTTCGCCAAGCGGAGTTCGGTGAAACTCGGCTACGAAGGGGAATGGCTCGACCGCTCGCATCGCGACGTGGCGCATTCGATGGAGAACTCCTTCCTCGCCGCGGTGGATTGGGGCCCGACCAAGGACCTGCTGTTCCGGGTCTCCTACAAGCATACCAACCGGGAACCGAACCACTACGAGGACGAACTCTCCGACGGGCTCGAATGCGACGCCGCCGAACTGGCGGCCGCCCGGGCCCTCTTCGAGTTCCCAGACATCCAGCCCTGCGCCCGCCGCTTCGACGAGGCCGCCATGGTGCGCAACCGTGGCGAGGTCCTGGCGCAATACACCCTCTGGGACAAGCTCACCCTTTCCGGGTCCTTCGCCACCATCCAGGACGATTACAACCGGCAAGGCGGAAGCAACAGCGAAACGCCACTGAACTACCTGACCGGCTCCTCGGCCACCATCTATCCCTACTACCTCTACGGAGTGCTCAAGGACATCTCCTACAACTACAACTTCGACGCGAACTATGCCATTTCCCCCGAGGTCTCGGTCTTTGCCGAGTACTCCCACGAGAAGTATCACCGGACCATGACCTCGCGGTACCGTGCCCCGGAAAGCACCACCGTCTCCGCTAACCCCAACGGTTGCGGCATCAGCAGCAACGGGATTGCCTTTCAGGGTCCCTGCGACAGCTCCAACAACGACTGGTGGAGCGCCGCCCGGGACTTCGTCGACGTCTGGGCGGTGGGAACGGACCTCTATCTGGGCAAGAAAGTCTACGTGACGACGTACTACTCCCTGGCCGCGGCCAAAGGCCACATCTTCAACCGGGCGCTGGGGACGCAGCCGGCCAATTACCAGATTCAGCCCACGCGCACCGATGGAACTGACACCGGCGTCCTCCCCGAGGACCGGTTTGTCATGACGACCACCTCCGGAGCCTACGACTATCCGCCGACGGTCAACCGCTCCCACGAAGTCACCGTCATCTTCAAGTACAAGCTGAAGAAGAACATCATGCCGAAGTTCGAGTACACCTACCAGCAGTACGACTACAAGGACTTCCAGACTTCGCCCATGACGCCCTTCATGGGATGCGTGGCCACCACCGGAGTGCCCGCGACCGGCGGTGGTGGCGCTGCTGGCGGTACCCCGTCGATCGCACCCACGGTCGCAACGGGCTGCCCGGTCCTGGGTCCGACTACGGCTTCGTCCATCCCCAGTACGTTCTATCCGTATTTCGTGGTTGGCGATTCAGGAGCCGCGCGGTACTACTTCCTGGGGGCGGACCAGCCATCGTACAAGACGCATCGTATTGCGGCGAGCATTCAGTACACGTTCTAGTGAAGTGGCAAGGAGGCCTTATATGCGAAAGACAGCAATCCTACTGGCGCTGGCGGTCCTGGGGATGATGGTGACCCCGGCGGCGTTCGCCGACGACGCGTCGGCGGCGGTGTACAAGTCGAAGTGCGCCATGTGCCATGCCGCCGACGGCTCCGGCAACGTCCCCATGGGGCAGAAGGCGGGCGCGCATGACTTCCGCTCTCCTGAGGTCCAGAAGATGACGGATGCGCAGCTCATCGAGCTCACCGCCAAGGGCAAGAACAAGATGCCCGCCTACGAAAAGAAGATGACCGCGGACCAGATCAAGGGCCTGGTGGCCTACATCCGCGTACTGGGCAAGAAGAAGTAACGGGCTAAGCCAAGAGACGCGGTACTATTGGCATTGCGTTTCGTTTTAGGATAGGCATCCAAGCAAACAGGAGGGACTCGTAATGCGTTCATACCGGCAGTGGCTAGCAGGTATCGCCCTGGTGGCGACTTGCTTTGTGGTGACGGCGGGGACAGCCCAGGCGCAGGCTCCCGCCGATCTGTACAAGTCCAAGTGCGCCATGTGCCATGGCCCCGACGGCGCGGGCGCCACGCCCATGGGCAAGAAGCTGGCCGCCCGTGACTTCCGCTCGCCCGAGGTGCAGAAGATGACCGATGCGCAGTTGATCGAGGTCATCACCAAGGGCAAGGAGAAGATGCCGGCGTATGGGGCGGGCAAGCTGACCGCCGAGCAAATCAAGGGCCTGGCCGGCTACGTCCGCGAGTTGGGCAAGAAGAAGTGAGTCCCGAGGGGAGCGAGGGCGGGAACCAGTCGCTGCCGCGCCGGGCTTTCGTCCGGACGTTGCTGGGCAGCGGGTTCCTGGGCTCGCTCCTCTCTTTTTTTTATCCGGTGGCGCGCTTTCTGCTGCCTCCCGCTACCAGCGATTTCTCGAGCGATGAGGTTGTGGCCGGCCAAGTCAGCGAGCTGAAGAACAACACCGGCAAGATCTTCCGCTTCGGCAGCAAGCCCGGTCTGCTTATCCGCGGCGCCGACGGCACTTACCGCGCCCTCTCCGCCACCTGCACCCACCTGGATTGCACGGTGCAGTACCGCAGCGACCTGCAACGGGTGTGGTGTGCCTGCCACAATGGGATGTACGACCTGAACGGCCGCAACCTCTCCGGTCCGCCTCCGCGCCCGCTGCAACAGTACGAGGTGCACGTCCGCGGAGACGAGATCGTGGTCACCCGGGCGCAGAGGAGCTGACATGCTGGGGCGGCTCTACGATTGGTTCGACGAACGCCTGGACCTCGAAGACCTGCTCGCGCCTCTGCGCCACAAGACCGTCCCCGTTCACTACTACTCCTATTGGTACTACCTCGGGGGTATCACTCTGTTCCTCTTCGGCGTGCAGGTCATCACAGGGATGCTGCTGCTGCTCTACTACCGCCCCACGTCCAGCGAAGCCTTCGAGAGCGTGCAGTACATCATGACCCAGGTGCAGTTCGGATGGCTGGTGCGCTCCATTCACTCCTGGTCGGCCAACCTTATGGTGTTCACCGCCTTCGCCCACATGTTCAGCGTGCTCTTCCTGGGGGCCTACCGCCGGCCGCGCGAGCTCACCTGGGTGAGCGGCATGGTGTTGCTGTTCCTGGTGATGGGCTTCGGCTTCAGCGGGTACCTGCTGCCCTGGAACACCCTGGCCTACTTCGCCACCAAGGTGGGCACGGACATGGTGGGACAGATGCCGGTGGTGGGCCACTATCTTATGGTCTTTCTGCGCGGCGGCGAGGACGTGACCGGAGCCACCCTGACGCGCTTCTTCGGCTTCCACGTGGCCCTGTTGCCGGGCATCACCACGCTGCTGCTGGCGGTGCATCTAGTGCTCATCCAGCGCCAGGGCATCAGCGTGCCGGCGGGCATGGAGCGGGCCGCCCATGCCCTTGCTTACCTGCGGAAGCACGATCCAGCGGCAGCGGACTCATGGCTGAAGATGGCGGACGTAGCCCCCCCCCGGGAGATGCCCTTCTTCCCCAACTTTTTCCTGCGGGAGCTCATCGCCTGGTACGTGGCGCTGGGCGTACTGGGCGCGCTGGCGGCGCTGGCGCCCTGGGAGCTGGGCGAGAAGGCCGACGCCTTCGCCCCCGCCCCGGCCGGCATCAAGCCGGAGTGGTACTTCCTGTTCATGTTCCAGACTCTGAAGCTGATCCCGGCGAAACTCTGGTTCCTGGATGGCGAACTGGTGGGGCTGGGCGCCTTCGGTGGCGCGGGCCTGCTGTGGACGCTGCTTCCCTTCTTCGACCGCGAGGGCGCCCGCTTCGGCCGCAAGTGGATCGTGGGCGCCGGCATCTTCGCGCTGGCGTACATGTCGGTGATGACCGTCTATGCCTACTGGGCGAAATAACGGATTGACCGGGCTGCGGCCGGCGAGCGGACGCTGGCTCCGCTGCGTGCTGGCCGCCGCCTTCCTGCTGCTGGGCGCGTCCGCATGGGCGCAAACGCCGAACAGTTGCGTGGACTGCCACTCGTTCCTGGAGCCGCCGCTGAAGGTCACGGCGGAGCAGTTCGCCGCCGATATCCACGCGCAGAAGGGCTTGACCTGCGCCAGTTGCCACGGCGGCGACCCCACCAAGGACGACGACCAGGCCATGAGCAAGGCAGCAGGCTTCCGCGGCAAGATCCAGCGGGCGCAGATCCCGCAGCTGTGCGCCAGTTGCCACTCCGACGCCGCCTTCATGCACAAGTTCAACCCGTCGCTGCGCACCGACCAGTTGGCCCAGTACAAGACCAGCGTGCACGGACAGCGGCTGGCCAAGGGCGACGAGCAGGTGGCGGTATGCACCGACTGCCACAGCCTGCACGGCATCCTGCCGGCCAGCGATTCGCGCTCTTCCGTGCACCCGCTCAACGTGGCCGCCACCTGCAGCCGCTGCCACTCCGACGCCGCGCGCATGAAGCCCTATTCCATCCCCACCGACCAGTTCGCGGGCTATAGCGTCAGCGTCCATCATGAGGCGCTGGCGGTGCGCGGCGACCTGAGCGCGCCCACCTGCACCACCTGTCACGGCAACCATGGCGCGGCGCCCCCGGGCGTGGCCTCGGTGGAGTTCGTGTGCGCCAACTGCCACGCCTTCCAGGCGCAGCTGTTCGACTCCAGCCCGCACAAGGAAGCCTTCGCCGCCGCCAAGATGCCGGGATGCGTCACCTGCCACAGCAACCACCGCATCCAGCACCCCACCGACGCCATGCTGGGCACCGGCCCGCAATCGGTGTGCACCAACTGCCACGCCGAGGGCGACGCGGGCTACAAGGTCGCGGCCACGACCCAGGAGAGACTCCTGGGGCTGGCAACGTCCATCGAGCGCGCCGACGAATTGCTGGGCCGCGCCGAGCGCAGTGGCATGGACGTGAGCCAGGCCAAGCTCTCGCAGACCCTGGCGCGCGACGCGCTCACCAAGGCCCGGGTGACCATCCACAGCGTGACCGCCGAGCGCATCCTGCAGGACGTGCAGGCGGGCAACAAGCTGGCGGAGCAGAACCTGGCCGCCGGCCATCAGGCGCTGGCCGACCGCGACTTCCGCCGCTGGGGCCTGGGCATTTCCGTCATCCTGATCCTCGTGACCATCGCCGGGCTGTGGCTCTACATCCGGGAGATCGAAGGGCGAAGCGGCTCCCGGCCGTCATGAACGCGCCATGCGAAGCTGGCTCTTCATCGCGACCTGCGTGCTCGGGCTGGCTGCGTCCGCCGGCTCCAAAGAGCCGCCCAAGCTCGACTGCCTGGGCTGCCACAGCGACTCATCGCTGACCTCCGATTCCGGCGGCAAGACGCACAGCATCGCCGTCACTCCTGAGAAGCTCAAGGGTTCCGTCCACGCCCCGCTGGAGTGCGCGGACTGCCACGCGGACATCCGCGAGTTCCCCCACCAGCCGGCGCCGGCCCAGGTGAACTGCGGCTCCTGCCACACCGACACCCAAGCGGCCTACGAGCACGGGATCCACGCCTCGGCCCGGGCCAAGGGCGTGTTCCAGGCGGCCGCTTGCAGCGGCTGCCACGGCGACCCGCACGCCATCCTTCCCGCCAGCGACCCCAAGTCGAAGACCCACCGCGCCAACATTCCCCAGACCTGCGGCGCCTGCCACGGGGTGAAGTTCGTGATGGAGGGCCAGGGGCTGGGCACGCAGCAGTTCTTCTCCTACCAGCAGAGCGTGCATGGCAAAGCGGTGGCGGCGGGGTCAGAGAAGGCCGCGGTGTGCACCGACTGTCACCGCGCCCACGACATCCTCGCGCCCAACGACGCCAAGTCCCCCATCTTCAAGTTCAACGTCCCCGCCACCTGCGCCCAGTGCCACCAGGAGGTGGCGCACGCCTACACCAGCAGCATCCACGGCAAGGCCGTCGCGCGCGGGAACTGGCAGGCCCCGGTGTGCACCGACTGCCACGGCATCCACCTCATCAAGGCGCACATCGACCCCAGTTCCTCGGTGGCGGCGCAGGCGCTGGC
>CBRAFF010000101.1:0-6202 GCA_967755155.1 uncultured bacterium | reverse complement strand
CTCGCTGCGATTCCGTGGGGTTCGACCAGAAGTTCGGGTCGGAGATCTTCTTTTCGATCTCGGCTAACTGCAGGCGGAGTTTGGGCGGGTCAAAGATACTCCCGCAGATCTTTGACCTTCTCTTTGACGGCGCCGTATTCGCGTTCCAGTTCTTCGATCATGCGTAAGTTCTCGGTTTACGGTTCAAGCACCGTCAGCGAACGCGGCGGGCTCACCGGCGCAATACTGCGGCCAGCAGCGCCGCCAGCGCGATTATCGCACAGCCATACGCGAACCAGTCGCCGTGGCGGGTGTAGAAAGTAGTGTCCCCAATGTAGGCGTAGGGGACGTCGAGCGCGACGCGCACATTGCGCGGCGCCTGCACCACGACCCGCCCGTGGGGGTCGATGGCGGCGGTGATGCCGTTGTTGGTGGCGCGCACCAGCCAGCGATGGTTCTCGATGGCCCGCATGCGCGCCATGTTCAGGTGCTGTCCCGGCGCGCCGGTGTCGCCGAACCAGCCGTCGTTGGAGATGTTCACGAACACCTGCCCGCCGTTCGCCGCGAACTGCCGCACCTCATCCGGGAAGATGGATTCGAAGCAGATGAACACGCCCGCCTTCCCTTCCCCCAGGTCGAAGACGGTGCGCTCGCGGCCGGGGACGAAGTCGCCCACCTCGCGCGTCAGCTTTCCGGCAAAGAACAGCAGCGAGGAGAAGGGCACGTACTCGCCGAAGGGCACCAGGTGGAGCTTGTCGTAGCGCGCGCGCCAGGCGCCGCTCGGCTCCACCCAGGCGGCGGAATTGAGCAGCGCCGTGGAACGCTCCCGCGGGACCGGGGTCAGGCTGCCCGCCACGACGTAAGCGCGGCTTTCCGCCGCCAGCGCGCTCACCGAATGCTGGAATCTGGGATCGTTGGTGAAGAAGGGCGCGGGCGATTCCGGCCACACGATGAGCGAGGGTGCGATGGCGCCGCTCGGCGCAGGGGCCGCGCTCAGGCGCCCCAAATCCGCCAGCGTCTGCTCGTAGTACTCAACCGTCCAGCCCGAAGAATCGAGGATGGGGATGTTCTGCTGCACCAGGCGCGCGGTGTGGGTGGCGGGGTCGGCGGGAGGCTGTACCAGCATGCCCAACTCCAGTCCCACCGCCGCCAGCAGAGAGGCGGCAAACATGATGACGCGGCGGCCGCGCGGCAGCAGCAGCGCCGCCGCGAAGGCGGCGTTCACCACCATCACAGCAAACGACACGCCGTACACGCCGGTGACGGTCGCGATCTGCGTCAGGGGGATGTTGGCCACCTGCGCCGTTCCCAGCAGGTCCCAGGGAGAACCGCTGATGCGCGTGCGCGCCAGCTCCATCGCCACCCAGAGAACCGGCGCCAAGGCCAGCGCGCGTCCTCCGCTGAAGGCGCGTGAACGGGAGACCAGCGCCAGCACGATGCCGAAGAGCCCGTGCCACAGCCCCAGGTACAGGCAGAAGAGCACGAGCAGCGCCGCGGCCACCGGCGCCGAGAGCCCGCCATAGGCGTGCATCACGTGATAGATCCAGTAGCAGCTTCCCGCGTACCACACCACGCCGCTCAAGTATCCCAGCAGGAAGCCCGCTTTCGGAGTAGGTGCACTGCCCTGCCCGCCGTCTTTTTTTTTCTGGAGGATGGCCACCAGCAGCGGCGCCAGCGCCACCCAGCTGAGCGCGGAGATCGCCGGCGAAGGGAAGATGAGCGCCTGCAGCACGCCGGAGAGCGCCGCCAACAGCCACGCCGACCTGGGGATCGAGCGCACGCGCCGAGTGTAGCAAACCGCTGCCGATGCTTGAGTCCAAAGGCGTTATATAGTTCAACCACCCGGCGGAAGAAAACATCCATTACAATTGCGGGGAGTTTATGCAGAGCCTCATTGCATTCGGCATCTACCTGCTGGAGGGCCTGTTTGTAGTGGGCGTAGCCGGCTCGACCCTGGTGCTCCTGATCGCCATGAAGGAAGACCTGGAGATCATGCTGGGCGGGTCTTCCGACGTGGAACATTGACGCTAGCGATTCGGGCGGCGTAGACTCCACCAGTTTGTCCGATAGGCTGCCGGCTCTGGCGGCCTGGCGGTCCCAAAAAAAAAGCGGCAATGTCTTCTCCTGAGCAGGCCGGCGCGCCGCAGAAAAACCGGGTTCGCATCGTGGTCGCGACCTCGGTCATGCTGACCTTCATTTCCTTCTGGCGCGCCGCCGCCATCGTCCTCAACGACATGGGCTCCTCGGCCTTCTACGCCGGCTCCATCGCCGAGCAGGCGGTGGGCAAGGCGGCGCCCTGGTTTGTGCTGGGGGTCATGCTGTTCTCCTTCACGGTGCGCGCCGTGTACGTGGAGAGCTGCTCCATGTTCGTGCGCGGCGGCGTCTACCGCGTGGTCAAGGAGGCCCTGGGCGGCACTCTGGCCAAGGTCAGCGTCTCGGCGCTGATGTTCGACTACATCCTGACCGGACCCATCTCCGGCGTTTCGGCGGGACAGTACATCGCGGGACTGCTGAACGAGGTCCTTTCCGCCGCCGAGAATCACGGCTGGATCCCCCGCGCCCTCCACCAGTTCTTCGAGGGCACTCCCCAACTGCCGGTCAACGGCACCGCCATGGTCGTGGCCATCGCGGTGACCCTCTACTTCTGGTGGCAGAACACCAAGGGCATCGAGGAATCCAGCGAGAAAGCCATGCGGGTGATGGAGATCACCACGGTCATGGTGGTTCTGCTGCTGGGCTGGTCGTTCTTCACCCTACTGCGGGGCAACTACTCCCTGCCTCCTCTGCCCATCCCGGCAAACCTGAGCTTCAGCCCGGATGCGCTCGGCTTCCTGAAGGACGTCGAACTGCACAAGCTCTTCGGCCTGTTCGGCATCATGATGGCCTTCGGGCACGCCATCCTGGCCATGAGCGGCGAGGAGACGCTGGCCCAGGTCTATCGCGAGATCGGCAGCCCCAAGCTCAAGAACTTGAAGAAGACCGCTCTCATCATCGCGGTCTACAGCTTCATGTTCACCGGCATCTCTTCTCTGCTGGTGGTGATGCTGGTCCCCGACGGCGTGCGCATGCTGCCCGAGAACAAGGACAACCTGCTGGGCACGCTGGTCATGTACCTGGCGGGACCGCAAGCGCTCAAGCTGTTCTTCCGGGCTTTCGTGGTGGTCGTCGGCTTCTTGATGCTCTCGGGCGCCATCAACACCTCCATCGTGGGCTCGAACGGGGTGCTGAACCGCGTCTCCGAGGACGGCGTGCTCACCGACTGGTTCCGCAAGCCGCACAAGCGCTACGGGACCAGCTACCGCATCCTCAACATGGTGGTCGCGCTCCAGCTGTTCACCATCCTGGTCAGCCAGGGCAACGTGTACCTGTTGGGCGAGGCCTACGCCTTCGGCGTCATCTGGAGTTTCACCTTCAACAGCTTCTCCATGCTGGTGCTGCGCTTCAAGTACAAGGGCCCGCGCGGCTGGAAGGTGCCGCCCAACATCACCATCCGCGGGGTGGAGATCCCGGTGGGGCTGGCCTCGGTGTTTCTTGTGCTTTTCACCACCGCGGTGGTGAACCTGTTCACCAAGTCGGTGGCCACCGTCGCCGGGTTGATGTTCACCGGAGCGTTCTTCCTGATTTTCGCGGTCTCCGAGCGCATCAATCAGCGCAAGCTGGCGCTCAGCGGCCTGCAGATGCGCGAGCATTTCACGCTGCAGCAGGAAGAAACCGTTCAGCGCGAGAGCCTGGCCATACGCGCGGACAACATCCTGGTGACGGTGCGCGACTACAACACCCTGACGCACCTGAAGTGGGTGCTGGAACGCACCGATACCAAGGAGCAGGACGTGGTGGTGCTGGCGGCGCGCATCCTCCCTGAGCCCGGCGGCAGCGAGTTCGCCCTCTCCACCGAGCAGATCTTCAGCGACTACGAGCAGCTTCTGTTCACCCGCGCCACTTCCGTGGCCGAGAACTTTGGCAAGCACATCTCGCTGCTGGTGGTGCCGGCGCGCGACATCTGGACCGCCATCGTCCACACCGCGAACTCGCTCGAATCCTCGGCCGTGGTTGCCGGCCTCTCCAGCAAGATGCCGGCGGGCGAGCAGGCCTTCCGCCTGGGCCGCGCCTGGGAGATCATGCCCGAGCCCAAGCGCCAGTTCGTGCTGCAGATCGTGAACCCGGACATGAGCGCGGAAACCTTCCGCATGGGCCCGCACACTCCCGACCTCAAGACCGAAGACATCCACCTCACGCACCGCATGTGGCTCGACCTGACCCGCAATCCGGACCTGGCCAAGCTCCACCACTCGGACATCGTCAGCCTCGCCCTCACCCGCCTGGCGCGCGATATGTTTGGCCCGGAGCGCGACGAGATCTTGAAGCGGCTGGGCCGCGGCGTCACGGACAAGCGCTTCGGCCAGAAGCCGTCTCCTCCTCCGGCGCCCCCGGCCGAGCCGGGCGTTGTTTCCGAATCCTCGCCGGAAAAGCAGCCGGAAAAGAAGGAAGAGAAGGGACCGTCGGAGCCGCCCATCACCGGCCCGGAATAGCTGCCTTTATCCCTACATCCCGATCCCGCGAAGCACCAAACCGACAGGCTTCAGCCCAGGAGCTTCGTTCGCACGAACTCCACCAGCTCCTCGGGAACGTAGTTGGGCGGATGGATGTGGAAGCAGGGCTTGCCCGCCGCCGGCTTCAGCGAGACCTCGCTCCACGCCGGCTTCCCGGCGGCCTCATGCAGGAGCACGGCGCCGGCCAGGTCGAGGAACTCGCGCGCCGATTCCTTGAAGTCGGCGGTGGCGGGGTCGAGCACGGTGAGGTAAAGGTCGGGGTGCAGGAACTTCATCACGCTGTTCGATTCCACGATGACGTTCCCGGCGCCCGCGAGCTCGCCGCGCAGGTCGGGCATGGCTTCGGCCAGCCGCCCCTGCTTGGTACGCACCCAGAGCGAGCGCCGCGCCCCCGCGGCCAGGAAGCGCGAGGTGTCGCCTTTGCCGGCCGGGTCACGCTCCTCGGTAATGGCCCAGGCGTGTTCGTCCACGGCGCAGCCGCAGGATTCGCCATTCACCGAGCAGACGCCGTGGCCGTACTGCGTGATCTTGACCGCGGTCCAGTCGCACTCCGGAAGCGCCGCGATCAGCCCCGCCACCACGCTGGTCTTGCCCACATTGCGCGAATGCCCGCCCACGACCACCAGCGACACAGGTTTCTCGTTTCTTGCTTACCGTTTCTGGTTCTCGTTCTCGGGCCTACTTTTTACTTTTTCCTTTTTCCATTTTACTTTCCTTGGCCGCCACCGCCAGCTCCTTCAGATACTCCTTGAGCGGCCGCGCCGGCCGGCCCCAGAAAACCACGCCCTTGCCGCGAACGATCTTCTTGCTGAGCACTCCCGACCCGGAGCCCAGGATGACTCCTTCTTCGATGCGCGCGTGGTCGCCGATGCCCACCTGCCCGCCCACCACCGCGTCTTTCTCGATCACCGAACTGCCGGAGATGCCGGTCTGCGCCGCGATGACCACATTCTCGCCGATGCGCACGTTGTGGCCCACGTGCACCAGGTTGTCGATCTTCACTCCGCGCCCGATGACGGTGGCGTCCAGCGCCCCGCGGTCGAGGGTGGAGTTCGAGCCGATCTCCACGTCGTCGCCGATGACCAGCTTCCCCACCTGGGGGAACTTCTCATAACGCCCGCTCTCCGGGTCGCGGACGTAGCCGAAGCCGTCGCTGCCCAGCACCGCCCCCGCCAGCACGATGACCCGGTCGCCGAGCTCGGTGCCGGCGTAGACGGTGACGTTCGAGTCCAAGTAGCAGTCGGCGCCGATCTTCACCTGCGCCCCGATGGAGACGCCCGGCCCGATGCGCGTCCCCGCGCCGATCACTACGCTCTCGCCCACCACCGCGTGGGGACCGATGGAGACCCGCTTTCCAACCTTGACCGAACTGGGCACGACCGCGGTGGAGTGCACGCCCGGGTAGTCCCGCCCCCGCGAGGGCTGGAGGAGCCGCACCGCGCGGATGAAGGCCAGGCGCGGCTGCTTGGCCAAGAGCAGGGGCTTTGCGGCCTGGACATTCGCCGCAAACTCGCCGGCGATGATGGCGCCGGCGGCCGAAGCCAGCGCCTGCTCCAGCCGGCGCTCGTCCTCCACGAAGGTCACGTCGTCCGGGGTGGCCGACTCGATGCTCGAGATGCCGCCCACCTGGCGCGTTGCGTCCCCGATCACCCGCGCTCCCGCCGCCTTCGCGA
>CBRAFF010000100.1:0-6204 GCA_967755155.1 uncultured bacterium | reverse complement strand
GCCGAGATCTTCAGGTCCGAATTTTACAATCTAACACGGCGGCTGCGCCGCCTGGGGCCCCCGTCCCCACCTCGCTCCCCTCCCCCGAGACAAACGGCCCGCCCTTGTGGGAAGGCCGGAAGCCGCCGGCCCCCGGGCCCCGGCGCGCCTCCCTATCTCCGCCGCCGCGCGTTCTGTTTGCAGCCCCTTCCCGCCTGTGGTAGGGTATGGGCAATTTTTCTGACCAGACGCAGGTCCCCAGGTCTCAGCCAGAAAACCAATTCGAATCTCCCCCCAGTGCGGTTGTCACTCTGGGGGGCGGACTCAGGAACCAGCATGAAGGATGCCGTTGAATCCGCTGTCACTGCGAACTCCGAGCCCGAAGTATTTTCCAACCGCAAGCTCATCCGGCCGTCCCTCAGCCGCGCCGAGCACGCGCGCGGGGACGGCGCCGAGCGTAGCGAGCGCCGCGAGCGCCCCGCCGGCCCCCGCAAGACCCCTCCTCCGGAGCAGACCCACGCCGAGAACTTCTACTACCAGAAGCAGATGCAGTCCAAGACGCCCATGGTGGTGGTGCTCAAGGATGGGGAACAGGTCCACGGGGTCATCGAGTGGTATGACAAGCGCTGCCTGAAGGTGAACCGCGCCGACGGCCTGCCCAACCTGCTGATCTACAAGCCCAACATCAAGTACATCTTCAAGGCCTCGGAAGGCGGCAACGGCAGCAAGTAGCCGCCGCCTAGAGCCGCGGCAGCACGATCCCGGTCTGCGCCTGGTACTTCCCCTTCTTGTCCTTGTAGCTGGTCTCGCACGGCTCGTCGGACTGGAAGAACAGGATCTGGCACATGCCCTCGTTGGCATAGACCTTGGCGGGCAGGGGGCTGGTGTTCGAGATCTCCAGGGTGACGAAGCCCTCCCACTCCGGCTCGAAGGGGGTCACGTTCACGATGATGCCGCAGCGCGCGTAGGTGGATTTGCCCACGCACACCGTCAGCACGTCGCGCGGGATCTTGAAGTATTCCACCGAGCGCGCCAGCGCGAAGGAGTTGGGCGGGATGATGGCGCACTCCGATTGCAGCGTGACGAACGACTTCTCATCGAAGTTCTTGGGGTCGATCATGGTGGAGTTCACGTTGGTGAAGATCTTGAACTCGTCCGCCACCCGCAGGTCGTAGCCGTAGGAGGAAAGCCCGTAGGAGACCACTCCCTGGCGCACCTGTTTCTCCGCGAAGGGGTTGATCATGTCGTGTTCCTGCGCCATCTTGCGGATCCAGCGGTCGCTCTTGATGGACATATTTCTCCTTGGGGGATCGGTGCGCCCTTGCGGGCTTCCGGTGAAAAAAAGGGCGCGGTCATCTTAAGCGGGAATACTGTCGTTGACAATGCCCGCTATGTCCTTTAGCATCCGCGTCTTGACGCTGGCTTCCGGCCCCGGCTTCCACCGGGGCTGCGCCCGCTCCGGGAGAATCGCTTTGTGATCAAGCTCGACATCATCAACGAAGTGGTCAACAAAACCGGCATCACCAAGACCAAGGCCGAGCTGGCGGTGGAGACGGTGTTCGACAGCATGAAGAAGGCGCTGGCCAAGGGCGACCGCATCGAGCTGCGCGGCTTCGGCGTCTTCAACGTCCGCCCCCGCAAGACCGGCATCGGGCGCAATCCCCGCACCGGCGCCGAGGTCAACATCCCTCCGGGAAAGGCCGTCCGCTTCAAGCCCGGGAAAGAATTGCAGTCCATCGAGTAGGGTCCCCGGGGCCGTTCCGCAGCCGATGTCCGAGCCGACACCGCCGCTTTCTTCCACCTACGAGCCCCTTCCCCCCTTCGAGGTCCTGGTGCTGCCGCCGCCCAAGCGGCGCTACTGGCTGCACGCCCTGCTGCTCGCGGCCACCGTCTTCACTACGCTGGCCGGCGGCGCGCGCCTGCAATACAACTTCGACCACAACCTCCCCGCCTTTGCCGCCGATGACGACTTCTTCCCGCTCCCCTGGGTGCTCGAGCAACCTCAGCGCCTGTGGCTGGGGATGCCCTTCTCCGCCGCGCTGCTGCTCATCCTGCTCACCCACGAGATGGGACACTTCCTCTACTGCCTCCGCAACCGGGTGTACGCCACGCTGCCTTACTTCCTCCCCATCCCCACTCCCATCGGGACCCTGGGAGCGTTCATCCGCATCCGCTCGCCCATCCGCACCCGCGCCGCGCTCTTTGACATCGGCATCGCCGGCCCCATCGCCGGATTCGTCGTGGCCGTCGCCGTCCTGGTGGTGGCCCTTCTCCTCTCCACACCCATGCCGGCGGAAATGCTGCCCTCGGAGATCCAGTTCGGGCATCCCCTCATCTTCTACCTGGTGCACGACATCCTGGCCGCGCTGGGGATGGTGCCGGCTCCGCTCAGCGGCCTGCATCTTCATCCCGTGGCCATGGCGGCCTGGGTAGGGATGCTGGCTACGGCGCTCAACCTGCTGCCGGGAGGCCAGCTCGACGGCGGCCACATCGTCTATGCGCTCTGGCCCCGCGCCCACCGCTGGTGGACCCGCGGCACCGCGCTCGTCCTCCTGCCAATGGGATTGCTCTGGCAGGGCTGGCTGCTGTGGGCCGCCATCCTGCTGGCGATGGGCGCGCGCCATCCCGCGGTCCCGCCGTACCCCGGACTCTCCCGCGGGCGCCTGCTGCTGGCCCTGCTGGGCCTGGCCATCCTGCTGCTCACCTTCATGCCCGCGCCCGTCGCAGGCCACGGCCTAGCCTGGCGCTAGCCTCTAATTGCTAACCGCAGCTTTTCTCGCCGGCCAGGGGATCTTCCGCACCAGGTAGACAAGAAGAATGGGCAACAAGCTCACCCCCAACAAAACGCCTATGACTCCGATATCTTCGCGGATCCCGTGGGAGCGCACCACCAGCCCTTCCATCATCAGCGTGATCCACAGCAGGACCGCGACCGGCAGAGCCACCGCCTGGAAGGCCTTTCGCCAGCTTCCCTGAACCGCGAAAACCACCGCCATCACCACGCCCAGGGCCAGGATGCCTGCGCAAAACCACCCCAGCACGTAGCCGATGTCGTCGCGCGGCGGAGGCGGCGGCGGGCCCGCCTGAGCGGAAAAAAGAGAAGGCACATCCGGCATGGCAACCTCCCAGGAGCCAAGAGACGCCGCACCTTACTGCCCGGCGAAGAGCAGTGTCAACCTGATTGCTGCTTTTCAGAGTAGCGACAGCGCATCCACATCCACCACCACGTTGCGCGGCGGGATTTTCTGCTCGGCCAGCTTCTGCTGGAGCGCGCGCAGCGTCGTGTTCAGCCGCTCGCGGCTCTCTGCTTTGAGCACGAAGTGGTAGCGGTAGTCGCGCTTCAGGCGCGTGAGTGGCGCCGCCGACGGCCCCAGCACCCGTAGCCCCGCCGCCTTGCGCTTCTCGAACCAGCGCCCGATCATCCCGGCGTAGCCCAGCGCCTCCTCCAGCTTCTCGCTGCGGATCAGCACATTGGCCACGGCGGTGAACGGCGGATAGTGCATCCACTTCCTGTAGCGCAGCTCCTTCTCGTAGAAGCCGGCGTAGTCGTGCCGCGCCGCGAACTGGATGGCGTAGTGCTCGGGATGATAGGTCTGCAACACGACCCGCCCCGGCACGGTCCCGCGTCCGGCACGCCCCGCCACCTGGGTGAGCAACTGAAAGGTTCGCTCGGCGGCGCGGAAGTCGGGGAAGCACAGCGCGAAGTCGGCGCCCTCCCCCCCCACCAGCGTCACCCCGTGGATGTCGTGTCCCTTGGCGATCATCTGCGTGCCCACCAGCAGGTCGAGCTCCCCGGCATCGAGGGCGTTGAGCACGCGCTCAAAGTCGCCGCGGCCGCGCACCGTGTCGCGGTCCAGCCGCCCAACGCGCGCCTGGGGAAACGCCGCGTGGATGCGCTCCTCCAGCTTCTCCGACCCGCTTCCCAGGAACTGCACGTAGTCGCTCGAGCACTTGGGACAGGTCTGCGGCACCGCCTGCTGGTATCCGCAGTAGTGGCAGAGCAGGCGGTTGCGCCCCTTGTGATGGGTGAGCGCGATGGCACAGTTCTGGCACTCGACCGTCTCCCCGCACGCCCGGCACAGCACCACCGCCGAGTAGCCGCGCCGGTTCAGCAGGATCATGGCCTGCTCGCCGCGCTCCAGGCGCTCGCGGACCTCCGCCACCAGCTTGCGCGAAAAGAGCTGGTCCTCGCCCGTGGCGCGGAATTCCTCGCGCATGTCCACCACCTCCACCTCGGGCAGCGGACGCTGCTCCACCCGCTCGCGCAGTTCCAGCAGCGCGTACTTGCCGCGCTGCGCGTTGTAGAAAGACTCGAGCGCGGGCGTGGCCGAGCCCAGCACCACCGCCGCTCCCGCGTGCTTGGCGCGCAGGATGGCCACGTCGCGGCCGTGGTAGCGCGGCGTCTCCTCCTGCTTGTAGGAAGAGTCCTGCTCCTCGTCCACCACGATGAGCGCCAGGTTCGCGACCGGAGCGAATACCGCCGAGCGCGTCCCCACCACGATGCGCGCCTCGCCCCGCCGGATGCGGTGCCACTGCCCGGCGCGCTCTCCCGCCGTCAGACCCGAGTGCAGGATGGCCGCCTGCTCGCCGAAGGTCGCCTGCAACCGTGCCGCCGCCGCCGGCGTCAATCCGATCTCCGGGACCAGTAGGATGGCCGAGCGCCCCGCGTCCAGCACGGCCTGCAGGGCCGCCAGGTACACCGCTGTCTTCCCTGAGCCGGTCACTCCGTGGATGAGCGAGACGGAAAACTTCTTCGAAGCGACGGCAGTGTCAATGTGCTTGAGCACCGCGCGCTGCTCCGCGCTCAGGGAAAAGTCTTCGGGCCGTAGCGTCATCCCGGAGAGCGAGAAGGGCGCCGCCTCTTCGACGATCTCCACCAGCTTGCGCCGCACCAGTCCCGCCAGCGTGCTCTTCGGGAGTTCGAGCCCGGAGAGCATCTCCACCGGCAGGCGTCCGCCGCTCGCGGCCAGCGTGTCGACCAGCGTCTTTTGGTTGGCGTTGAGCTTGCCGCTGACCTCGCGCAACAGCGCGAACCGGCGCTGCGGACCCGCCTGTGGCGGGCGCGCCGCGGCGGTCTCCTCGCGCGCTATCCACTTCTTGCGCACCATGCCCTCGAGCAGCCGCCGCGAGGCTTTGGTGGCGGCGCGAAGCGATGCTTCCCGCGCCGCTTGGTTCGCTCCTGGGCGCCCGTTCAGGTAGTCGAGGACGGCGTATTCCGTCATTTGCTCCGCCGGAGTGCGCCGCGAACGCAGCGACGAGCCGCCGTGCGCCGAGGCGTAGAGCGCCTCCTGCCCGGTCGCCGTGATGCGGTAGGCGCGCGCCCGCCGCACCTCCGCGGCCAGCGGCAGCATGGTGCGGTACACCTCGCCCAGCGGTGCCAGGTAGTACTGCGAGATCCACTCGCCCAGGCGCATCAGGCCTTCATCAAGCGCGGGCTCTTCGTCCAGAACATTGAGGACGTTTTTTGCGGCGACCTTGGGGGCGCGGTCGTGCAGCGCCGTCACCACACCCGCCAGTCGCAGGTTGCGGAAGGGCACCAGCACGCGCGCGCCCCGCACCGGTGTGGAAGCGGGCGACCCGCCCGCGATCCTGTAGGTGAAGGTCGTATCCAGCGGGACGGGCAGCGCGACGTCGCAGAACTCAGGCATCAGGAAGAGATTATCCCGGCGGCGGGAGGCCGGGCTCTATTTCTTTGGCGCTTGGAGGCCGAGGTATTCCATCACCATCTGCAGGTCCTTCCACGCCTCTTTCTTCTGCCGGGGATCGCGCAGAAGAAACGCAGGATGGTAGGTGACGGCCAGACGCGAGCCGCGGAAGTCATACCAGCGCCCGCGCAGCTTGGCCATGGATTCGTTCATGCCCAGCAGGTTCTTGGCCGCCACCGCGCCCAGCGCCACGATCACCTTGGGCTGGATGGCGGCGATCTGCCGCAACAGGAAGGGCGAGCAGGTGTCGCACTCCTCGCGCTCCGGCGTGCGGTTGCCCGGCGGACGGCACTTCACCACGTTGGCGATGTACACGTCCTCGCGCGCCAGGCCCATGGCCGCGATCATGCTGTTCAGCAGTTGCCCGGCGCGGCCGACGAAGGGCAGGCCCTGCGCGTCTTCGTCCGCCCCCGGACCCTCGCCCACGAACATCAGCTCGGCCTCCGGGTTCCCGGTGCCGAAGACGATGTTCGTGCGGTTCTGGTGCAGCCCGCAGCGGGTGCAGTCGCCCAGGTCCTCG
>CBRAFF010000099.1:0-6228 GCA_967755155.1 uncultured bacterium | reverse complement strand
CGCGCCGCCTGGCAGAACCGCGACAACCTGGGCTACGCCTGGCGCGTGCTCAACCACGGTGTCTGCGACGGCTGCTCCCTCGGCCCCTACGGTCTGAAGGACAACGTCATCTCCGGCACCCACCTGTGCATGACCCGGTTGAACCTACTGCGCCTGAATACCATGCCGGCCACCGCCGACGAGCGCTTCTCCGACGTCGCCCGGCTGCGCGCCCTGTCCAACGAGGAGCTGCACAACCTGGGCCGCATCCCGTATCCCATGGTCCTGCGCCGGGGCGACCGCGGCTTCACCCGCGTCTCCTGGGAGCAGGCCATGGCCCTGGCGCAGACGGAGCTAAAGGCAGTCGCTCCCGACCGCCTGGGCTTCTTCGCCACCTCGCGCGGCCTGACCAACGAGGCCTACTACACCTTTCAGAAGCTGGCTCGGATGCTGGGCACCAACAACGTGGACCTGTGCGCTCGCCTCTGCCACGCCGCCAGCGTCTACGGCCTGAAGCAGACGCTGGGCGTGGGCGCGCCCACCTGCTCGCTCTCCGACTTCATCGGCACCGAGCTGCTGGTCCTGTTCGGCACTGACCTGGCCAACAACCAGCCGGTCACCGCCAAGTACATGCACTACGCCAAGAAGGCCGGCACCCGCATCGTGGTGGTGAATCCCTACCGTGAGCCCGGCCTGGAGCGCTACTGGGTGCCGTCGGTGGTTTCGAGCGCCATCTTCGGCACCAAACTCATGGATCACTTTTTCCAGGTGCGCGTGGGCGGCGACCTCGCCTTCATCCAAGGCGCGATGAAGGTGATGGTGGAGCAGGGAACGGTGAACCAGAGCTTCATCCAGGCTCAAACAGATGGATTCTCGGAACTCGCCGCGCACCTCCAACAGCTCCCCTGGGCGGAACTCGAAGCGAGCGCCGGGGTCGCGCGCGCGGAGATGGAGCGCTTTGCCAATCTTTACGGAAAGGCGAAGACCGCCGTGCTCTGCTACTCCATGGGGCTCACGCAGCATCGCTTCGGAGTGGAAAACGTGAAGGCCATCGCCGACCTGGCGCTCCTCCGCGGCAACTTGGGGCGGGAGAAGTGCGGCATCATGCCCATCCGCGGGCACAGCGGGGTGCAGGGCGGGGGCGAGTGCGGCGTGGACCCGGACAAGTTCCCCGGCGGCTTCGAGGTCAACGCCGAAAACGCGGCTCGCTTCTCCGACCTCTGGAAGAAGCCCGTACCCAGCTCGAAGGGTCATCGCACCGGCGAGTTGCTGCAAGCCGCGCACGAGGGCGGAGTCGAAGCGCTCTACACCATCGGCGGCAACCTGCTGGAGACCATGCCCGACCGCGCCTTTGTGCTCGAAGCGCTGGGCCGGGTGCGCGTGCGCATCCATCAGGACATCGTGCTCAACACCTACTCCACGCTCGACGCCGGCGAACTGCTGGTCTTGTTGCCGGCGCAAACGCGCTACGAATCCGGTGGGACCTCGACTTCCACCGAGCGGCGCATCCGCTACTCGCCTCCCATCCCCGGCCACGCGATCGCCGAGGCGCTGCCCGAGTGGAAGATCCCCTGCCTCATCGGGCAGGCGCTACTGCCCGAGCACGCCGCTCAGTTCGCCTACACCAGTGACGCCGATATCCGCCGCGAGATGGCGGCGGCCATGCCCGTCTATGCCGGAATCGAAAAGCTAACGAAAGAAGGGGACTGGATCCAGTGGGGCGGGCCGCGCCTGTTCACCGACGGCTTCGCGAAGATGCCGGGCGGCCGCGCCCGCTTCGTCTTGCTGCCGCTTCCCAAGCTCGACGTCCCGCCGGGGAAGTTCTACTTCACAACCCGGCGTGGCAAGCAGTTCAATTCCATGACCTGGGGCGAGCGCGACCGCCTGACCGGCTCGCGCAGCCGCGATGAGGTGTTCATGAATCCCAGCGACGCGCGCCGTCTCGGCCTGGTCCAGGGGGACGCCATCCTGCTGCGCTCCTCCGTCGGCGAGTTGCGCGGCCGGGTACGCATCGCCGACATCCGGGAAGGGAACTTGCAGGCGCACTGGCCGGAGGGGAACGTTCTGATCGAGCGCCGCTACGACCCAGTCTCCGCCGAACCGGACTACAACGCGGTTGTGGAAGTGCGGAAGGCCGGCTAGAGCTAGTCCCGACCAGTCTTGGGTGTTTCCAGCCGAGCCACCTTACCGGTATCGAACTCGTATTCCGCCTCAATCACTTTGAGCTTGCCCGCCTTCACGGCTTCGCGAAGGATCGCGCTGTTGACCAGCACGTCCTTGGCACTCTGGTGGACATTCTCCCGGATCGCGGCCTCGACGAGCCCGTCCCCCTTGGCGTAGCTCTTGGCCTGAGTGACGGCGGGATTGATCTTCTCCACGATCGCATCCAGGTTCTTGCTGGGCATGTTCTCTCCGGAGCAGGCAGCCTGCACCGCGCCGCACTTCTGATGCCCCAGCACCACCAGCACCGTGCTATGGAGGTGGTCGACGGCGTACTCGATGCTGCCCAGGGCCACCGTGTCGACGACATTTCCGGCCGTGCGGATCACAAAGAGGTCGCCCAGCGTCTGGTCGAAGAGGATCTCCGGCGCTACCCGGCTGTCGGAGCAGGCGAGCACGATCACGTGGGGCGACTGCCCGGCGGCAAGCTTGCGGCGGAGCGGGACCAGCGCGCGTGCGCGCGGCTTGCCGGCGACGAAGCGCTTGTTTCCGGCCATCAGTTCGGCCCAGAGCGCGTCCGCGGATGGCGCAGGCCGGCTCGCCGCTGCATGGGTGGTGTCTTTCGCGGGAGCGGCAGGTGTGTGCTGCGCGAATCCGCTGCCCAAGAGGGAGAGCAAGAGACCGAGGGTGAGCAGCGCGCGCGTCACAGTTCCCGCCGCCCCTCCATCGCCTTCAGCATGGTGACCTCGTCGGCGTACTCGATGTCGCTGCCCACGGGAATGCCCATGGCGATGCGCGTCACCTTCACTCCCG
This sequence comes from uncultured bacterium, assembly GCA_967755155.1. Taxonomy (GTDB): domain Bacteria; phylum Acidobacteriota; class Terriglobia; order Terriglobales; family Acidobacteriaceae; genus DASYVL01. The sequence continues at coordinate 3,276 of CBRAFF010000099.1, read as the reverse complement.
GCCGCTTGACCAGTTGCGCGAGGTAGACGGCGGTGGCCTCGCCCTCGACCGTGGGATTGGTGGCGACGATGAGCTCGTCCACCTCGCCCGCCTCCACCCGCGCCACCAGGTTGGCGGTGCGCAACTGCTCCGGGCCCACGCCGTGCACCGGCGAAAGCGAGCCGTGCAGCACGTGGTAGACGCCGTTGAAGTGCCGCGTCTTCTCGATGGCGGCGATGTTGGTGGGCTCCTCCACTACGCACACAAGGCGCGGGTTGCGCGTGGCGCTCGAGCAATAGACGCAGGGATCGACGTCGGTGATGTTGTTGCAGCGGGAGCAGAGGTGCAGGTTCTCCTTGACGTCGCGGATGGCCGCGGCCAGCGCGCCCGCCTCCTCGCCCTCCGAGCGCAGGATGTGGAAGGCGAGCCGCTGCGCGTTCTTGCTGCCGATGCCCGGCAGCTTCTTCAACTCGGCGATCAGCCGGGCCATGGGCTCGGCAAACTCAGGCACGGACAGGCTCCTTCCCGGAAGCGCATCCCATGAACGCGGCGTCCCATGGGTCGCTGGAAGAGCGATCGCTGGAAGAGCGATCGGTGGAAGAGCGATTGGTGGAAGAGCGATCGGTGGAAGAGCGATCGGTGGAAGAGCGATCGGTGGAAGAGCGATCGGTGGAAGAGCGATCGGTGGAAGAGCGATTGGTGGAAGAGCGATCGGGGGAAGAGGGATTGGTGGAAGAGCGATCGGGGGAAGAGGGATCGGTGGAAGAGCGGGCCTTCAGGCCCGCGTAGATCGCGGTCCGAAAGCGGGCTTCAGCCCCGGCGTTATGGCTTCTTATGGTCAATGACGGTACGGATCTCAGCCCCGAATACCTCCTGCATGCGGCGGACGACGGGGTCCTCGGTGGCGCGGGTGCGAGCGTCACTCCCGCCCGCGGCGTTTTCCGGCGGCGTGCCCGGGCGCGGTGGGCTCGTCTTGCGCGCCCGGTCAGCCTCAAAGGGCGAGGGGCCCGCCGGCGGTGCGGTCTTCCGCGGAGTGGGCGCACTCTCCAGTGGCCGGACCGGCGGCTTCGCCGCCGCAGCAGGCGCGCTCGATTCCGGACGCGCGCCGCTCAGCAACTCTTCCAGCGGCAGCAGCCGCTGCGCGTGCACCAGCTTCAGCAATCCCAGCTCCAGGTGGAAGCGCTGCTCCTGCCGGTAGCCGAGTTCGCCGTGGGTGCGCAGCATGATTGCCAGGAAGCGCGCCAAGTCTTCCTCGGAGAAGCGCGCGGCTACCCGCCGGGCGCGGGCTCGCTCGTCGGTCGAGACTTGCAGCAGCGGCGTGTCTTCACCCGCTACCTTGGCCACCACGGTGTTGCGCAGGAAGCGAACCATCTGCTTTGCCAGGTGCGCCGGGCTGTGGCCCTCGCTCAGGATCTTGTCCAGCAAGCGCAAGGTCTCTTCGCTGGAGTTGCGCGCCACGGCTTCCAGCAGCGACTCCAGAGTTTCTGACGGCACCGAGCCCACCAGGCCACGCACCATCTCCGCGGTCAGCTTTCCCTGGGCGCCGGCGATGGCCTGGTCGAGCAACGACAGCGCGTCACGCACCGAGCCGTCGCCCGCCTCGGCCAAGAGCGCCAGGGCCTCGTCGTCGGCCTGAAGCTTTTCTTTCTTCATCAAGCCGGCGAGCTGGGCCACGATGTCGTCGAAGCGTACGGCATGAAAGCTGAAGTGCTGGCAGCGCGAGCGGATGGTCTGCGGGATGTCCTCGGGCTGCGTGGTGGCCAGCATGAAGATGACGTGCTCGGGCGGCTCCTCCAGAGTCTTGAGCAGGGCATTGAAGGCGGCCTCGGTGATCTGGTGGGCCTCGTCGAGGATGTAGACCTTGTAGCGGTCGCGGGCCGGGCGGTAGCGGACGGCGTCGCGCAGCTCGCGGATCTCGTCGATGCCGCGGTTGGTGGCCGCGTCGATCTCCATCACGTCCACGCTCGAGCCCCCGCGGATCTCGTTGCAGGAGTCGCACACGCCGCACGGGTCGGGCGTGGGCCGCTCCGCCTTACGGCAGTTGAGCGCCATGGCCAGGATGCGCGCCACCGTGGTCTTGCCGATGCCGCGATGCCCGCTGAAGATGTAGCCGTGGGCGATGCGCTGCTGCTCGATGGCGTTGCGCAGCGTCCGCGTCACGTGCTCCTGCCCGATGACCTCGGAGAACTGCTGCGGGCGATACTTGCGGGCCAGGACCTGGTAACTCATGGGGAGACCAGATTATACGAGACTCGCGAAGCGCTGGGTGCCCCCACCCCGCTCTGCGGGGCGCCGCGCTTTCCGGCGCTAACGTGGGAGCAAGCGTCGCGCGGGAGCGATGCCGCCCGGCCGCCCCGCCCGCATCGCAGGGCTTGCAAACCGGCGGGAGTGGCGGTAGGCTGTCCTGCCTCGGTGCAGGGGGCTGGCATGGCTCTGAAAATCTCCAACAAGACCGCGAACGGCGTGATGGTTGTCTACTGCAGCGGCCGCATCGTCTTCGGCGATGAGACCGCCTCCCTGCGCGAGACGGTGAAGAACCTGATGGCGGAAAACCGGCAGCTCGTGCTCAATCTGGGCGGGGTGAGCTATATCGACAGCGGCGGCCTGGGAACGCTGGTGGGCCTGTATACCTCGGCCAAAGCCGCGGGCGGCAACGTCAAGCTGGCCAACCTCACGCAGCGCGTACGCGATCAACTGGTGCTCACCAAACTGGTCACCGTCTTCGAGTTCTACGATAGCGAAGAGCAGGCGGTCGCCTCCTTCACTCCCGCCGCTTCCTAGCCCCGCCCGCGCTTTCGCCGCAGATTCAATCCAGACGATTCATTCCTGACATTTGTGCCGGGCAGCGTGCTGCTCGATCTCAGCGACCGCGTGCGCTAGCTTCCTCTCGAGCAGCGCCTGGTAGTCGTCCTTCCGGTCCGGGAGCGGGTTCTGCTCTGCCAGGAAGCGGGCGTGCTCCCGCCGCGCACCCATCTGCTTGCGGATGTCGCGCACTTGCTCGCGCAGTTTTTCCAGTTCGGCGCAGTCCACAAGCGAGAGTATACGCGGCCCGCGGGCAGCTGGCCGAGGGGGACACGGGGTCTGGCGAAGGGGAGATCGCCTCCCGGGAGTCCCAAAACGGGTCGGATTTCAAGAAAATCGCACAGAGCAGGCGAAAGTCCTGACGCATTGGTCCGCACCACCACCTAGACTTTAGATAGGCGCAAAGCCGCGCCCCTGACCTCGACAAGGGCTGGAGGGAATTCAATGTGGAAGCCACAACACCGATGACGGGTTTCTACGACTATCGTCTGGTGT
>CBRAFF010000098.1:0-6265 GCA_967755155.1 uncultured bacterium | reverse complement strand
CTTTACTTTTTCGCGGGGTTGCCCCACCCTTGTTGCTCCCGGTTCTGGAGCGACCGGGCGGGGGGTGTACCGTGCGCCTTACCAGTCAGGACGCAGAGATCCACTACGAGATCCTGGGCGAAGGTCCCGACCTCGTCCTGCTCCATCCCTTTCCCACCAACCATCGCTTCTGGATGGGCGTGGCGGACATGCTGGCCGCGCGCTACCGGTTGATCGCCTACGACCTGCGCGGGCACGGCGACTCCGCTTCGGGCGCTGGGCCGGCCACCATGGAGAAGCACGCCGCCGACCTCGAGCGCCTGTGCGAAGTCAATAAAGTCAACCGCGCCATTTTCGCCGGCGTCTCCATCGGCGGCTACGTGCTCTTCGAGTTCTGGCGGCGGCACCGCGAGCGCGTGGCGGCGCTCATCCTCTCCGACACGCGCGCCACCGCCGACACCGAGGAGGGCCGCGCCGCGCGCCTGAAATCCGCAGAGGAAGTCCAGAAGAACGGCCCGGCGGCATTTCTCGACAGCATGGTTCACAAACTGCTCGGCCAGCACACGCACGACAATCGCCCTGACGTGGTCGAGGGCGCGCGCAAGATGATGGCGAAGATGACCACCGCGGGTATCGTTGCCATCCAGCAGGGAATGGCGGCGCGCCCCGATTCGGTCGCGACGCTCGCCACCGTGGACGTGCCTACGCTTGTGCTCGTCGGCGCCGAGGACACGCTCACCCCTCCGGCCGACGCCGAGTTCCTGCAGCAGCACATTCCCGGCAGCCGCCTCGAGGTGATTCCCCGCGCCGGCCACCTCGCCATCTACGAGCAGCGGAACGCCGCGGGTAAGGTGATGCGCGAATTTCTGGACGGGCTGAAGCCCTAGGCGCTCAGCCCCCTCCGAGCGTCATCCTGAGCTCGCCGCCCTTGCGGACGAAGGATCCATGCATTTGCCTTGGCGCGAAGCCAAAGCTTTGAAATTCGGCAATCGGCAATCTACAATCGGCAATCCATGATTGACACGTTCCTCGTCCCCGAAAAGACTACCGTCACCGCCAAGGGCGATGGCGCGCCGGTGGATGTGAGCGGTGCCGCCGGCGCCACGCTGCTCGCCACCCTGCGCATCACCCGCATCGTCGAGCAGGAGGCGCTCGACGTCAGCCTGTGGGGCTCGCCCGACGGCGCCGCCTGGGGCGCGAAACCCCTCGCCTCCTTTCCCCAGAAGTTCTACGCCGGCGAGCACCCGCTGCTCCTCGACTTGAGCGCGCACCCCGAGGTGAAGTTCCTGCGCGCCCACTGGGAGGTCAACCGCTGGGGCCGCGGCCCCGACGCTCCCATGTTCGAGTTCGCCGTGAGGCTCAAGCAGGTGCCCAAGGAAGTGCTGGCGGAAGCGGCTTCGAACACGCGTCGCTGAGTCCCCAAGCAACCTATAATCAGGCGGTTACGCTCGGGACCTCGTTTCTTCCATGAAAAGCGAAATCATCCTGCAGCGGGCGCGCAATCTGGCGGGGACGCTGCGCCTTCCCGGCGACAAATCCATCTCGCACCGCTACGCCCTGCTGGCCGGGCTGGCCGAAGGGCGCACCGTGCTCGAAAATTTTTCCTCCGGCGAGGACTGCGCCCACACCCTGGGCTGCCTGCGCGCTCTGGGCTGCCAGGTGGATGAGGCGGGCGGCGGCCGGGTGGAGATCGAAGGGCGGGGAAGGGAGCTGGCGGCGCCCTCGGCGCCGCTCGACTGCGGCAACTCCGGCTCCACCATGCGCCTGCTGGCGGGGATCGTGGCCGCGCAGGAGTTCTCGAGCGAACTGGTTGGCGACGCTTCGCTCTCCCGCCGTCCCATGGAGCGCGTGATCGAACCGCTCAGTGCCATGGGCGCGGGCATCACGTCGAACGACGGACGCCCGCCGCTGCGCATCACCGGCGCGAAGTTGCATGCCCTCGACTACAAGATGCCCGTGGCCAGCGCCCAGGTGAAATCGTCCGTGCTTTTCGCGGGCCTGCTCGCGCAAGGCATGACCTTTGTGGAAGAGCCGCTCGCCACCCGCGACCATGGTGAATTGGCGTTGCAAGCTTTTGGCGCCGAGATCACCCGCGCGCGCAATCGTGTGAGCATCACCGGCGGGCAAAGGTTGCGCGCCATCGAGGCGCGCGTTCCCGGAGACATTTCCACCGCCGCCTTCTTCCTGTGCGCCGCCGCTCTCTTTCCTGAGTCGAGCCTCACGATAGAAGATCTGCTGCTCAACCCGACGCGGGCCGCCGTGCTCGACGTGCTGACGGCCATGGGCGCGCGCATCCTCACTCTGGGCCTCGAAGTTCACAACGGAGAACTGGTGGGCACGGTGAAGCTGGAAGCGTCTGCGCTGAAAGGCGCCACCATCTCCGGCGCGCAGACCGCCGCGCTCATTGACGAGTTGCCGGTGCTGGCAGCGCTTGCGCCGTACACGGAAGAGGGAATCGAGATCCGCGACGCGCGGGAGCTGCGGGTGAAAGAATCCGACCGCATCGCAGCGATTGCCGCCGGCCTGCGCGCGATGGGCGCGGAAGTGGAAGAGCGGGAAGATGGCCTGCGCATCCCCGGCCGCCAGCGACTGCGCGGCGGGCGCGTGGACTCGGCCGGCGACCACCGCATCGCCATGGCCTTCGCCGTCGTTGCTCTGCGCGCTGAGGGTGATACCACCCTCACCGGCGCGGACGCCGCCGCCGTCTCCTATCCGGAATTCTTCTCGACGCTCGAATCGCTGGTCGAGCGCTAGTCCGCCGCGGTCGCCGGGCGCGCCTGCGCCATGTGCCGCACTTCGTTCCCGGTGTACACCTGCCGCGGACGGGAGATCTTCTGCTCCGGGTCCTGCAGCAGTTCCTGCCACTGCGCCAGCCAGCCGGCGGTGCGCGGGATGGCGAACATCACCGTGAACATCTCCGGCCGGAAGCCCATGGCCTGGTAGATGATGCCGGAGTAGAAGTCCACGTTGGGATAGAGCTTGCGCTTGACGAAGTACTCGTCCTCGAGCGCGATGCGCTCCAGCTCAAGGGCGATGTCCAGCTTGGGATTGCGCCCCGTGACCTGGAAGACCTCTTCCGCGGCCTTCTTCAGGATCTTGGCCCGGGGGTCGTAGTTCTTGTAGACGCGGTGCCCGAAGCCCATCAGCTTGAACTTCCCCTCTTTCACCTGCTTGATGTAGCCGGGGATGTTCTCCTTGCTGCCGATTTCCGCCAGCATCCTGAGCACTTCCTCGTTGGCCCCGCCGTGCAGCGGGCCGGCGAGCGCCGAGGCGGCCGCCGCTGTGGCCAGGTAAGGGTCAGCCTGCGAGCTGCCCACGCAGCGCATGGTATTGGCGGAGCAGTTCTGCTCGTGGTCGGCGTGCAGGATGAACAACACATCCAGCGCCCGCGCCAGCGTGCGGTTCGACAGGTACTTCAGCTCCGTCTTTTTCCACAGCATGTTCATGAAGTTTTCCGTGTAGCTCAGCTCGTTGTCCGGATACACGTAGGGCAGGCCCAGGCTGTGGCGGAAGGCGTAGGCGGCGATGGTCGGCACTTTTCCGATCAGGCGCAGGATCTGCTGCCGCCGCACCCTCGCGTCCTGCACGTTCTTGGCCTCGGGATAGAAGGTGGAGAGCGCCGCCAGCGTGCTCACCAGCATCCCCATGGGATGAGCGTCGTGGTGGAAGCCATCCATGAACTTCTTCACGTTCTCGTGCAGCATGGTGTGGTGGGTGATCTCAAACACCCAGTCTTTCAACTCCGCCGGGGCGGGAAGCTCGCCGTGCAAGAGCAGGTAGGCGACCTCCAGGAAGGTGCAGTGCTCGGCCAGTTCCTCGATGGGGTAGCCGCGGTAGCGCAGGATGCCGCGGTCGCCGTCGATGAAGGTGACGGCGCTGCGGCAGGAAGCCGTATTCATGAATGCAGGGTCGTAGGACATGATTCCGAAATCATCGGGCCCGGTCTTGATCTGCCTCAGATCCATGGCGCGGACCGTGCCGTCGGCGATGGGGAGTTCGTACTGCTTGCCGTTGCGATCGTCAGTGATGCTGAGGGTCTCTTTCGGCATGGCGATTCTCCTTGTGGATATTCTAATCCGCGGCGGATTGTGCCACCGCCCAGCGGTCGGCGGGCGCCAGCGTCCGCGCCTCCGCATCCTGCGCGTCCACCACGGCGATGGCCGTGGTCTGCACGATCTCTTCCACCTGCGCTCCCTGCGGCAGCAGGTGCACCGGCTTACTCATGCCCATCAGGATAGGCCCGATGGCCTCCATGCCGCCCAGCCTCATCAGCAGCTTTATAGCTGATGTTGGCCGACTGCAGGTCGGGAAAAACGATCCGCACCTCCTCGATCTTCTTGCCCACGACCTCCAGGGCGTTGATGAGCGCCGCGCCGGAGATGATGGCGGTGCCGTGCTGGTCGTCGTGGAAGACGGGGATCTTCATGGTGCGCTTCAGCGTCTCCTCGATGTAGAAGCACTCCGGCGCCTTGATGTCCTCCAGGTTGATGCCGCCGAAGGTGGGCTCCAGCAACTGGCACGTCCGGATGACTTCGTCGGGGTCGGTGGTGTCCAGCTCGATGTCGAAAACGTCCACGTCGGCGAAGCGCTTGAACAGCACGCCCTTGCCTTCCATCACCGGCTTGCCCGCCAGCGCGCCGATGTTTCCCAGGCCCAGCACCGCCGTGCCGTTCGAGATCACCGCCACCAGGTTCCCCCGGGCGGTGTACTTGAAGGCGTCGTGCGGATTCTTCTGGATCTCCAGGCAGGGGTCGGCGACTCCGGGGGTGTAGGCCAGGCTCAGGTCGCGCTGCGTGCGGCAGGGCTTGGTGAGCCCGATCTCGATCTTCCCGGGACGCTCGCCAGCGTGGTAATCGAGGGCTTCCTGCTTGCTGACCGGCATACGGACACCTCTCAGCTTGCGGCCGAGGAGCGGCCACGCTTCCAGGCTAGTCAGCGCCGCGGAAGGGAACCGTGATGGCAGTCACGACAGCCTGTGAGCCGCGCCCAGCTGTGCTAAATTGAAGCTTGGTGGGCGCGTAGCTCAGTCTGGTAGAGCAATGCCCTTTTAAGGCATGGGTCGAAGGTTCGAATCCTTCCGCGCTCACCAGTGTTTTCCCGGCGAGACGCTCTTCCATCCTTCCGCGCTCACCAGGAAAACCCAGCCTTCGACTCCCCGCAAAAAACAGCCGGCCGGGGGAACCCGCGGCCTCATTTCTTCCGGTACTTGGCGCGGCGGGTCAGCGTGATGCAGTACTTGAACGGGACCTCGGCGGTATGTTGCCCGAAGTAGAGAACGTCTCCCGGCACGATGGTTACGGTTTCATTGGAGAGCCGCCGGCTCGGCGTGTCGGGGCCTCCGGACCGGTGGCCGCGGAACCCCGTCCCGAAGGTGCTGTGGTCCTGGTAATAGACCTCGTTGTCCTTGCGAGAGAAGGTGCCGTGACCCCGGGAGACACTGGTGATGTCCAGCCCGATCTTCTTGATCTCGGTTTTCTTGTGCGGTGGGTCGGGCGGATTCACGATGCCTTCCGGCTGTGGGCCGGTGGCGATGGCCACCGTGGTTTGCATGGTGTACCTGCCGATCACGATCTTCCTGTCCGGTTCGAGCTCGATGGTCAGGTCGACCAGGGCCCCCCGGTTCGAGGGCGCCAGATTGATGATGTGGAGATAAAACTTCCCGGCGCTCATGTGTGCCGCCCACGACGAGGATTCGGGTTCTGGCCCAAAGGCGTCCCTCCGCACTGACGGAGAAATGATACTGCGCTCGCGGGGAGGAAGTTCAAGCCGCCTGCTCCAGGGCCTTCTCCAGGCCTTCCAGGCTGCGCTCGTCGGTGAGGTAGCTGATGACCATCATGCGGAGAACGCTGCGGCCGTTGACGCGGGTTTCTGAGATCCAGCGCCGGCCGTCGCGCGTCACCGCCTCCACCACCTGCGCGTTGGCGGCGGCGACGGCCTCTTCGCCCCCCTTCCCCTTCACCCGGAAGTTGACGATGGGCAGCACCTGGGGCGCCGCCAGCTCGTAGCTCTTGGAGGCGCGCACCCAATCGGCGAACCCCGCCGCCAGGCCCAGCTGGCGGCCGATGAGCTCTTCGTAGGCGGCGCGGCCGTGGACGCGCAGCGTCAGCCACAGCTTGAGCGAGTTCATGCGCCGCGACCACTGCGTGCTGACCTTGAAGTTGTCCACCAGCACCGCGCCCGGAGACTTCGGCATGTAAGGCGTGGCGGTGGCGAAGGCCTGCTGCAGCGTCTCCGGGCGCGAGGTCAGGATGACGCCGGCGGCGAAGGGCATGGCCAGCCACTTGTG
>CBRAFF010000097.1:0-6335 GCA_967755155.1 uncultured bacterium | reverse complement strand
CTACGTTCCCCGAGCTACGTTCCCCGGCTCTCGTGCCCGGCCGGGACGGAGACTAAACCTTCGACTTCGAGCCCTCGCCGGTGGCCTCGCGGTACGCCTGCACTCCGGCGTCGATCGCGGTGCCCAGCGATTCCTTGTGCTTCCCCAGGGCCTCGCGACCCTTCTCCGCCCAATGCGTGGCCTGCTCTTTCGCCTGGCGGCCGCGGGTGACGACGAAATCGCGTCCCTCTTCGGCCTTATCGCGCAACGCCTGGCGCGTTTCGCGCCCGGAGCGCGGAGCATACAGCACGCCTAACAGGGCGCCGGCGCCCAGACCAGCCAGGAACCAAACCAGACTATTGCCGTTGTCTCTCTCTGACATAGAACCTCCTTGAACATTCTCCAAACTTTGATGCTAGCACCCGCGTCGGGGTTTTACAAACCAGCAGATCAGGGTTTCTGTGTGGGGCGCAGCAGGATTTCACTGGCGAAGGCCTGCGGCGCCTGGGTCACCAGCATGGCCACCACGTGGGCCACGTCGTCGGGCTGGAGCATCTTCCCGCGGTCCTTGCCGGCGTGCGGGCTGAGTTCGGTGTCCACCGACCCCGGGCAGACGACGGCCACCCGGATACCGTGCCCCCGCAGCTCCTCCGCCACCGAATAGGTGAGCCCGTTCAATCCCCACTTGGAGGCGGCGTAGGCGGCGCCGCCGGGCAGGGCATTCTTGCCCGCGAGCGAGGAGATGTTGACGATGTGGCCGCCGCCCGCCCGCATCATCATCGGCGCGAAGGCCCGGATGCAGTAATACACGCCGCGCAGGTTGGTATTGAGCACGGCATCCCATTGCTCCGGGGGTAGCTCATGCAGAGGGCCGCCGAAGCCGCCGAGGCCGGCGTTGTTAACCAAGATGTCAACATGCCCGAAGGTCTGCTCGACGCGCCGGGCGAGGGCCTCGACCGCGGGCAGATCGCAAACGTCACATTCCAGGGCCTCGCACTGCCCGCCGCTCTGGAGGATGGCCTCCGCCGTCTGCTTCAGGGAAGGGAGGGTGCGCCCGCAGACCACGGTGGAAGCGCCCAGGGAGGCCAGTTTCCGGGCCACCGCCGCGCCGATGCCGCGGCCTCCGCCCGTCACTACCGCTACCTTGCCGTCCAGTGGTGCAGCCGTTTGCATGGTCATCTCCGGTATCCCCCTTTTAGATTAGCGGCGTGACTCCCCGGGGTTTCCCCGGCGTAATAGAACCTCGGTAACATCCGCCGGGGGCCCAGGGCGCATCCTATGTACCAGAGGATGACCGCAAGCTTGCCTTCGGGCGGACGGGTTCTTATAATCCGGGATTCTGCATAGTACCGGCGCTGGCGTCCAGTGCGAACAGCAGCCGGCAGGATGCGGGAGGCCGGGCGGCTCCCAGGGACTCGGGAAGCGGCGCCGGGAAAGACCTGTCAGCGCCATTTTCCCGAGCTAATCAAGGAGTGAACGAATGAAGAAGGTTTTTGTAAAGACGTTGCTAGCGCTGGCCGCCATGACCCTCGCTCTGGCTCCGCTCGCGGTGGGACAAGCGGCTGCGCCCGCTCCCGCGCCCAAGAAGGAGATCAAGGACCCGGCTGAGTATAACTCCTACGTGGGCGCCATCCAGCAGCAGGACCCGCAAGCGAAGATCAGCGGGCTGCTCGACTTCGTGCAGCGCTATCCCAACAGCGCCTACAAGGTGGACGCGCTAGAACAGCTCATGGCCCTGTACCAGGGACTGAGCGACGCCCCCAAGACCATGGCCATGGCCAACCAGATCCTGCAGTCGTTCCCCAACAACGTCCGGGCGCTGGCGCTGATGGTGCATACCAAACGCATGGCCGCTCAGAGCGGAAGCAATCCACAGCAGGCGCAGCAGGACCTGACGGAGGCCAAGGACCTGGCGGAGCGCGGCTTGGTGGCGCTGAAAACAGCGGTCAAGCCCGAGGGAATGCCCGACGCCGACTATGAGAAGTTCAAGGCCCAGGTGGCGGTGGTCTTCAACGGCGCCGCCGGGCTGTGGTCGCTGCAGAACAAGAACTACCCGGATGCGCAGGAGCACCTGCGCGCCGCCGTCAACACCAATCCCAACGATTTCAAAGACGTCTACCCGCTGGCCCTGGCCTACCTGAGCGCCAAACCCGCGGACGACATCAACGGGCTGTGGTTCGCGGCGCGAGCGGTGAGCCTGGCCACGGCCGCCGGATTCCCGGCGCAGAACGTGACCGCCATCTCCGAATTCGGGCGCAAGCGCTTTATCCGGTATCACGGCGGGGAAGACGGCTGGCCCGAACTCCTGGCCCAGGCCAAGACCACGCCCATGCCTCCGGCGGGCTTTACCATCCCGGCCGCGCCGAGTCTCGCCGAACAGGCCAAGGCACTGGCGAATTCCAAAGACCCCAAGCAGATGAACTTTGCCGAGTGGGAACTGGTGTTGAGCGCCGGAGAACCCCCGGTGGCCGACAAGGTCTGGAGCGTCATCAAGGGGCAGACGGTGCAGTTCGCCGGGAAGGTCATCAGCGCCAGCCGCACCACCCTGCTGATCGCTGCGACCGTGGACGCCATCGAACTGAAGCAGGCGGATGTCGAGGTGACCATGGCCGCCCCGTTGACCGCCCGCATGGTGCCCAAGCCGGGCGCGGACATCGAGGTCGTGGCGGTTCCCGCCTCCTACGCGCCGGATCCGTTCGTGATGAAGATGAACAAAGGGACGATGCCGCCGCGCCGGCCGGCGCCGCGCGGCCGCAGGCGCGCTAGACCGGCTTCTACCGGGTAGAAGTAGAAGTAGAAACAGGAAGGGCAGCGCCCAGCGCTGCCCTTTTCCTTTGCGGGCCGGAGGGTCAGGAAGCGCTCAGCGCGCCGCCTTCCTCTCCACCGTCACCGGCCGGGCGCTGCGCGGGGGACGGCGCGCTCCGTTGCGCACCGCGCGGATGTCCAGCTTGAGCTCGCTGATGGTGCGGCTGAGCGTGTTGCGATGCATTCCCAACTGCCGCGCGGCCCGACACTGGTTCCCCTGGTTCTCCTGCAGCACGGTCAGGAGAAAGCGCTTCTTGAACTCGCGCACCGCTTCCGAGTAGAGAATCCCGCTGTTGTACATCTGGTGGACCAGCGTCTCCAATTGGTCTTTCACAGGTTCCTCTTTCCGTTATGAATGCAGCGCTTCCGTCCTAAGGTTTGGTTGCGGGGTCTCCGCCGCTCCTGGGTTCCTGCGCGCCGCCGCGCAAGCGAGTCGCCCCTTGTTGAAAGCGCGCGCGCAGGTCGGCGGGCGCGAGCCAGGAGGCGGCCCGGGCCAGCCCCAGCAGGGGCCGGCCGAAAGCGGAACCGCCGATCATCCGGCCATCCGGGGCAAAGGTGGCGAACGCCAGCACCAGGACGGCGGCGACGGCGATGCCCCGCACCAGTCCGAAGGCGGCACCCAGCATGCGGTCGGCCCAGCGCATCCCGGTCTCCTTGGCGGCGCGGCTGAGCAAGCGCCCAGTGATCCCCATGGCCAGGAACAGCACAAAAAAGATCGTCAGGAAGCTGAACAGCTGGGCCATCGCCGTCAGCTTCACGAAGGCCTGGAAGAACGGCGTGAGCACGGGATAGCCCCAGGAGGCGCCCACCAGCCCCACCACCGCGCCGCCCAGGGAGAACATCTCCACGATGAAGCCCTGGGACAAGGCCAGCAGCATCGACGCTCCGACGATGAACAGGATGAGCCAATCCAGTGCCGTCAATCGTTCCTCAACGTTCGCGGGAAAGCGCCCTCGCGCTCTGCCGCCCTAGGTTTCCAGCTCCCGCCCGGTGATGCGGCGGAAGGCCTCCACATACTTTTCGCTGGTGCGGCGGGCCACCTCCTCGGGAAGCGCGGGGGCGGGCGGCTGCTTGTTCCAGCGGATCTGTTCCAGATAGTCGCGCACGTATTGTTTGTCGAACGAATCCTGGCTGCGGTCGGGTTGATAGGCGTCCGCCGGCCAGAAGCGGGAGGAGTCCGGCGTGAGCACTTCGTCGGCCAGCACCAGTCCGGCGGCCGTCCGGCCGAACTCGAACTTGGTGTCGGCGATGAGGATGCCGCGCTGCGCGGCATACTCCGCCGCCGCCCGGTAGATGCGCACGCTCACTTCCCGCAACTGCTCGCTCAGTTCGGGTCCGGCGCGCTTGACCATCTCCTCGAAGGAGATGTTTTCGTCGTGGCCGCTGGTTGCCTTGATGGCGGGGGTGAACAGCGGCTCGGGCAGGCGCTCGGACTCCCGCAAGCCCGCGGGCAGGGGGATGCCGCACACCGAGCCGCGCTCGCGGTACTCCTTCCAGGCCGAGCCGGAGACGTACCCGCGGACCACGCACTCGATGGGCACCATCTCGGCCCGGCTGACCAGCATGGAACGCCCGCGCAGGTCGTCGGCGTAGGGGTGCAACTCCGCTGGATACCGCGCCACGTCGGCGGTGACTAGGTGGTTGTTCACCACATCCTTCAGAAAGTCGAACCAGAAGAGCGAAAGCTGGGTCAGCACCTTGCCCTTGTTCGGGATGCCGGTGGCCAGGACGTAGTCGAAGGCCGAGATGCGGTCGGTGGCCACGAACAGCAGGGTGCCGTTGAGCTGATAGAGGTCGCGCACCTTGCCGCTGGCGTGCAGCGGCAGGCCGGGGAAGTCGGTGTGCAGCAGAACGGGCGATGGAGTTTGAAGTGTCACAGGTGGTAAGAGTCTCGGAAGAAAATCAGGGGCGTATTCTAAACGCCGCCGAACTTTTGTCAACGCGGCGCGGCGCAGGAGCAAGATTTCGCCGGGACGTGTTTGTTGAAAAAGTGTTGACAGAAAGCTGGGCGGCCTGAAATGCCCGTCTGACGGGCGTCTTCAGCGCACCGGCGTGTGGAAAATCAGGCGCGAGCGGCGACCAGCGCGGGCTCCCCGAACTTCACCGACACCAGCTTGGAGACGCCCGGCTCCTGCATGGTGACGCCGTACATCAGCGGCGCCGCTCCCATCGTCTTCTTGCTGTGGGTGATGAGCACGAACTGCGTCTGCTCGCTCATCTCCCGCACCAGGTCGAGGAAGCGGCCGATATTGGTCTCGTCCAGCGGGGCGTCCACCTCATCCAGCAGGCAGAAGGGGCTGGGCTGGTACTGGAAGATGCCCACCAGCAGCGCCAGGGCGGTTAGCGCCTTCTCCCCGCCGGAGAGCAGGAGCACATTCTGCAGCTTCTTGCCGGGCGGCGAGGCCACCACGTCGATGCCGCTCTCCGCCGTGTTCTCCTCGTCGGTGAGGCGCATGAAGCCCTGCCCGCCGCCGAACAGCTTGCGGAAGGTCATCTGGAAGTTCTCGTTGATGTGAGCGAAGGCCTCCTGGAACAGCTGACGGGAGACGGTATCGATCTCGCGGATGGTGTTCTGCGTGTTGGCGATGGACTCCAGCAGGTCCTTGCGCTGGCCTTCGAGGAACCCGTGGCGCTGCGCGGTCTCGTTGTATTCCTCGAGCGCCATCATGTTGACCGGGCCCATGGCTTCCAGGCGCGAGCGCATCTCGTGATAGGTGGCATCCTCGGCGGCGAGCTGCTCGCCCGCGACCACCAGGACGGAAGCGTCGGCCAGCAGTTGCTCGGGCAGCAGGCCCAGTTCGTTCTGGCAGGTCTCCGCCAGGTGGTTGCGGTCGGAGGTCAGGCGAGCGGCCAGCACGCCCAACTCGCCCTTGCGGTCGCGCGCCTGGTCCAGGGACTGGCGCGCGGCGCGCAGCTCCTGCTCCAGAGCCTCGCGCTGGGCGCGGGCCTGCTCGGACTCGGCGCGCAACTGGGCGGCGCGGGCTTCGGCGGCCTTGTGCTCCGCCGCCAGCGAAACCAGTTGCTGGGCAAGCTGGAGGTTTTCCGCCTCACGCTGCCCGCGCTCTTCCGCGAAGGCCTCGAGGCTCGCGGCCAGCGCTTCCATGCGCGCAACGAGTTCGGATACCAGGGACTGGATGCGCTCGAAGGCGGCCGCGGCCGCGATGCGCCGTTCTTCGAGTGTTGCCAGCCGGATGTTGCCCTCGGCGGCGGTGTGGGCGGCGGCCTCGCGCGCCTGCTTGAGCGCGGCGCCGCTCTCCTGCGCTGCGGTCGCCTCCTGCTCCAGTTGGACGCGGCGGCGCTCGAAGGCGCCGATGGTCTCGCGCTGCTGCGTCAGGCGGCCCTCGAGTTCCTTGCGCTCCGTCTGGATGCGTTCCATCTCCTGCCGGCAGGTCTCCCCGCGCTGGCGGCTGCGGTCGAGTTCGGATTCCAGTTGCTGCAGGCTGTGGCCGGAAGTCATGGCGCGCTTCTCATCCTCGCGCTTCTCCTCCTCCACCCGGTCGAGCAGGGAAGTGAGCGCGGCGATCTCCTTGCTCAGCGTGCCCACCCGGGCT
>CBRAFF010000096.1:0-6344 GCA_967755155.1 uncultured bacterium | reverse complement strand
ATCTTGAACGTCAACGCCAAGGACGTGGCTACCGGCAAGGACCAGAAGATCACCATCACGTCTTCTTCCGGCCTCTCCAAGGAAGAGGTGGAGCGCATGGCCAAGGACGCCGACGCCCACTCCGACGAGGACAAGAAGCGGCGCGAGGAGATCGAGGCCCGCAACCACCTCGATTCCCTCGTCTACAACATCGAGAAGATGCTGAAGGAGCAGGGGGACAAGATCTCCGGTGCGGAGAAGACGGAAGTCGAATCCGCCCTGGCCGACGCCAAGAAGGCGCTGGAGGGTACGGACACGGACGCCATGAACTCTGCCCGCGACCGCTTGACCGCCGCCTCCCACAAGCTGGCCGAACAGATGTACAAGGCGGCCAAGCCGCAGGGCGGCGCTCCCACGGACGAGCCGCACGGCGAAGCCGCCTCAGACAAGAAGAAAGACGAAGGCGTCATCGACGCCGAGTACGTGGACGTGGAGGACAAGAAGTAACGCTTCTCTCCTTACATCCCGAGCGAAGCGAGGGAACCCTACCCTCTCATCGGCAGCACACGCAGGGTAGGGCTCCCTCCGGCTTCGCCGTCGGGATGTAAGTCAAAAGCGACACCGAGGTGATGCATGCTGCGAAAGCAGGTTCTGGTCGCCCTAATCCTGGCCCTAACTCTCCCCGCGCTCGCCCAGCCGAAGTCCTCCACCGCCGACCAGCTCACCGCCCTGCTGCACGAATTCCTGGCGGGCGTCAGCAAGGACGACGACTCCGTCTACGACCGCTTCTTTGCCGACGACCTCATCTACACCCGCTCGGCGGGCGTCACCATCACCAAGGCCGACATCCTGAAGTCGCTCGACGAGCCGACCCCGCCCGACGCTCCCAAGACCGCCTACGACGCCGACGACATCACCGTGCACGCCTACGGCAACATGGCGGTGATGAACTTCCGCCTCATCCAGCACACCACCGCGAAGGACGGCTCCACCGAGACCATCTACTACCGCAACACCGGGACGTTCCTGAAGCGCAACGGACGCTGGCAGGTGGTGGCCTGGCAGGCCACCCGCGTGCCGCAGAAGGACAAGGAGAAGACCCAGTAGTGGGACAGGTTTCGCGTCAGCGCCGCCGCGGACCGGGCACAACGGCAGCGCCGTAGGCGCGGCAGAGAATAGCCCAGCGCGTCAGCGCTGGGTGGGACGGGAAGAAGAATCGAGCCCGCTTTAGCGGGCGACACAAACCAATGGCGACCCCGACCAAGGACTATTACGGGACCCTCGGGGTGAAGTTGGCTGGTTTGCGGGCGTGAGCGAGGCAGAGCCGAGCGGGAGTCCGCAGGCGAAATCCTGAGCGAAGCGAAGGAACTGTGGCAACTGCGACCAAAGACTACTACGGCACCTTGGGCGTCAAGAAGTCTGCCTCCCCCGAGGACATCCGCAAGGCCTTCAAGAAGCTCGCCCGCAAATATCATCCTGACCTGAATCCCGGCAACAAGACGGCGGAGGAGAAGTTCAAGGCCCTCTCCGAGGCCAACGACGTCCTGAGCGACCCCAAGAAGCGCAAGGTCTACGACCAGCTCGGCTTCTACTCCGACCAGATCGATCCTGCGGCGGCCGAGGCCGCGGCCCGCGGCGGCTACGGCTTCCGCGGCGCGCCCGGCGGCGCCGGGGGAAGAGGCGCCCCGGGCGTCCCGTTCGACTTCGGGGGCTTCGACTTCTCCGACTTCTCCGAGCCCGGCGCAGGAACCAAGACCCGCGGCGGAAGCTTCCGCGACATCTTCTCCTCCGTTTTCGGCGGAGGCCGCGGCGCCGAGCCTGCCGGCCCTGCCGCCGGCAGCGACCTGGAATACCAGGTCCAGGTGGACTTCTGGCAGGCCATCCGCGGCGGCGTGGTGCGCGTGAACATCGCGCACAGCGAGTCCTGCTCCCACTGCCACGGCCAGGGCTTTCTTCAGGGCAGCGGGAACTGCCCGGAGTGCGGCGGCTCCGGTCAGGTCACCCAGACCAGCGGGCGCATGAAGTTCAACCTGGCGTGCCCGCGCTGCGGCGGCTCGGGGAAAGCGCGGACGCCGTGCAGCTTCTGCCACGGCGAAGGCGCCATCCATCGCTCGGAGCCGCTGGAAGTGCGCCTCAAGCCGGGGACGCGTGACGGCCAGCGCATCCGCCTGCCCGGCAAGGGCAACGCCGGCATCCTGGGCGGCCCGGCGGGCGACCTCTACATCATCATCCGCGCCGGCGACCACCCCGTCTTCCACCGCGAGGGCGACGACATCCACCTCACCGTCCCGGTCTCCGCCACGGAGGCCGCGCTGGGCGCGAAGATCGAGGTCCCCACCATCGACGGCCGCGCCGAGGTGAAGATCCCTCCGGGGACGCCCACCGGCAAGCGCCTGCGCCTGCGCGAAAAAGGCGTGCCCTCGGCCACCAGGAACGGCGCGCGCGGCGACCAGATCGTCGAGGTCACGCTCGTGGTGCCCACGGTGCACGATGAACGCTCGAAAGAGATTCTGCGCGAATTGGCGCGACTGAATCCCGACGACCCGCGCGCAGAATTGTGGAAGCAGATTGGATGATTGAATGACTTGGCGGATTCTGATTCGCGTGTATCCGCGTTGATCCGCGGCGAAAGAACTTGAGATGGCAAAACGCAAAAAGCACGACGCGTACATGATCTCGGCGGTGGCCGAGATGTACGGCATCCATCCGCAGACGCTGCGGCTCTACGAGCGCGAAGGGCTGCTCAAGCCCTCGCGCACCGAGGGCAACACCCGCCTCTACACCGAGCAGGACCTGGAGCGGCTGGAGTTCATCCTCTCGCTCGCCCGCGACCTGGGTGTGAACATCTCCGGCATGGCCATCATCCTGGAGATGCGCGAGCGCATGGAGGAGATGCAGCGGCAGATGCAGGAGTTCGTCGCCTACATCCAGAAGGAAGTGCTCACCCGCGCCTCGGCGCAGGCCGACCCGTCGCGCGGCGCCATCGTGCCCATCCGGCGCAGTGTTACGCCCCCCGCCCCTCCGGCGGCCAAAGATAAGAAGCGCTAACTTCCAAAACCCTGTCATCCTGAGCGAGGCCGGAGTCCCGCCTTGCGGGACGACGACCGAGTCGAAGGACCCCTACCACGCCCGTCCTACCAACCAGCTCCAAGGCATTCTCACCAAGTAGGGCTCCCTCGCTGCGCTCGGGATGTTCCTGAAAAATGATAATCTCGCCACCTCGTGAGCGTAGAGCCCCCCACCCAACTGCTCCGCGCCATCGGCCGCTGGAGCTTGGCGGCGCTGGTGCTGAACTCCATCATCGGCTCCAGCATCTTCGGCCTACCCGCGACCATCGCGGGACTGCTGGGCCGCTCGAGCCCCTGGGCCTATCTCCTGACCGCGCTGGGCATGGCGGCGTTGATGGGCTGCTTCGCCGAGGTGGCCTCGCAGTTCTCCACCGCCGGCGGACCGTATCTCTACGCGCGCACCGCCTTCGGCCGTCCGGCCGGCATCCTGATGGGATGGATCTTCTGGCTGGCCCGCATCACCGCGCCCGCCGCCGCCACCAACCTGTTCGTTGATTATCTGGGAGAGTTCTGGTCCGGCGCGCAGGAGCCCGTGGGACGTCTCGCCGTGCTCACGCTGCTCATCGGCGTGCTGGCCGCGGTGAACTACCGCGGCGTGAGCGCGGGCGCCTGGCTGAGCAACGTTTCCACCGTCGCCAAGATCGGCACGCTGTTCGCCTTCATCGCCGTGGGCGGACTGTGGCTCGCGACGCACGGCGCCAGCGCTCCCCCGCCCGCCACGACCACCCCCGCGCCCGCGCCCGCCACCTGGCGCGACTGGGTGCAGGCGGTGCTGCTGCTGGTGTTCGCCTATGGAGGCTTCGAATCCGCGCTCACTCCCATGGGCGAGGCCAAGGACCCGCAGCGCGACGCGCCCTTCGCCCTGTTCACCGTGCTCGCCGTAGTGACGCTGCTTTACACTCTGGTGCAGGTGGTGGTGGTCTATTCGCTGCCCAACGCCGCCCAGACCAAGAGCCCGCTGGCGGCGGCCGGTCGGCTCTTCCTGGACGCGCCCGGCGCATGGCTGGTCACCGTCGGCGCCCTGGTCTCGCTCTACGGATACCTCAGCGCCATGGCGCTGGCCGGGCCCCGCCTCCCCTTCGCCATGGCCGAGAACCGCGATATTCCGGCGGTCTTCGCCCAAATCCATCCCCGCTTCCGCACGCCCAATGTTGCCATCGTGCTGTGGGGCTCGCTCATCTGGGGACTGGCGGTGTACGGCAGCTTCCGCTGGAACGTAGCGCTCTCCAGCGCGGCCCGGCTCTTCTATTACGGACTCACCTGCGCCGCGCTGCTCCGGCTGCGCCGCACCCAGCCCCAGGCCGCGCGCTTCCGCCTGCCCGCCGGGACGCTGGTCGCCGCTCTCGGCATCGGATTCTCGCTCATCCTGGTCAGCGGCATCGGCGAAACGGAGTTGATCGTCCTCGGGGGTACCCTGGTCATCGCGCTCCTCAACTGGCTGTGGGTACGACTGCGGGCGGAAAGCCCCCAGCCTTCCTCCTCCTGAGGTCCGCGGACAAAAGAAAAGAGCCCGCCGCAGCGGGCTCTCTCTACCTACCTCTCCTGCTTTACTTGGGCGCCGTCTCGGACCCCGGCTGGCCCGGGCGATGCATCCGGTGCTGGCGCCGGCGCTCGCGCATCTTGTCGCCCACCTGGATCTGCTCGTCGATGATCTTCCGCATCTCGACGCGCTGCTCCGCGGTCAGCGACTTGTTGAACTCCTGGCCCGACGCCACCAACTGGCTCAGCATGGTGTTGTGCCGCTCCTGGATGGCCGAGACCCGCTTCTGGATCTCCGCCTGGCTGGGGTTGTCCTTGAAGACCTCCCGCACCAGGGCCTGGCGGTCGTCGCGCCCGGCGTCGAAGTCGCCTTTCAGCTTCTCGCGCCGCGCGGAAAAGATGTCGCGCATCTGCTTGGACTGCTCCGGCGTCAACTTCAGCCGGGTTTCCAGCTGCGCCATCTTCCAGGCGCCGAACATCCCCATGTGGCCCATGCGGCCGCCGCGTCCCGCGAACTTGGCGAAGGCTACCGTCCCGCTGCCCAGCATCAGCACCCCTACCGCCACTGCCGCCGCGATCCCTACCCACTTCTTGGTCATGATTTTCCCCTTTGTCGAATGATTCCCAACCCCTCAGACGTAGAAACGCATTCCAGGCAGAATAGTTTCGCTCCGCGGCCCCTTTTTTGAAAGACTTAGGGCTTCCGCGGGAGGGCAGGTGCCCTCCTCGGGGAACCGCCGATGCTCCCTTTCAAACTCGTTTACAGCGACGGCTACTACCTGCCCCTGGGCGCGCACGTCTTCCCGGCAGAGAAGTACCGGCTCATCCACGAGCGCCTGCTGGCAAGGGGCCTGGCCGCCCCGGAGGACTTCCTGGAGCCCCAGCCGGCCTCGGACGACGACATCCTGCTGGTGCACACCGCCGACTACGTCCGCAAGCTCAAGACCGGCACGCTCTCGCTCCAGGAGGAGCTCTTGCTCGAGGTCCCGTACTCGCCGGAGCTGGTCCAGGCCTTCTGGCTGGCTGCGGGCGGCTCCATCCTGGCCGCCGAGTGCGCCCTGCGCGACGGCGTGGCCTTCAACCTGGGCGGCGGATTCCACCACGCCTTCCCCAACCACGGCGAGGGCTTCTGCATGATCCACGACGTGGCCGTGGCCATCCGCCGCCTGCAGAAGGAGAAAAAGATCACGCGCGCCATGACGGTGGATTGCGACGTCCACCAGGGCAACGGCACCGCCGCCATCTTCGCCCAGCTCGCCGGGGAGCCTGCGGCGCTGCCCTCGTTCTCGCCCGCCACGCTGGGCGCGCACGAGCGCCCGCAGGCCGCCGCGGGCGACGTCTTCACCATCTCCCTGCACCAGGCGAGCAACTACCCGGCCTGGAAGCCGCCTTCGTCCATCGACGTCCACCTGCCCGATGGCGCAGGCGACAGCGAATACCTGGGGTGGCTGGATAACGCCCTCGGCTCCGGCCTGCGCCAGTTCCAACCCGACCTGCTCTGCTATCTCGCCGGCGCCGACCCTTACCGCGAAGACCAGCTCGGCGGCCTTGCCCTCACCCTCGACGGCCTGAAGAAAAGGGACGCCCTCGTCTTCAGCGTGGCTCGTGCGCGCGGCCTCCCGGTGATGGTCACCTACGCCGGCGGCTATGCCCGCCGCGTGGAAGACACCGTCACCATCCACTGCAACACGGTGGCAGCGGCGAAAGAGGAGTTCGCCGGGTAGCGCGCAGCCCGCTGGTAGAATTGAACCGACCCATGTTCGAGAACCTCACAGACAAGCTCCAGCGCGCCTTCAAGAGCCTGCGCGGCCAGGGAAC